>CANQCQ010000008.1 GCA_947589725.1 uncultured Bacilli bacterium
TTAGATTTCAAGCTCGAACAGTAACTGAAAATAATATTATAAATGAGTATTTTGAAGAAGAATTTGTTAATTTATCAGGAGTAGATGCTTTCAAAAAAATTGTTAAATTTCATTTTATTGAAAATATTTGGTGTTATGCAATTAAAAAAAGCTATTATGATGAACAAAACTTTAAATTTAAAAAAGGAACTGTTCATGAAGATTTTGGTTTAACACCTCTTGTAATTATTAAGGCTAACATAGTAAATTCTATTAATTATATAGGTTATAATTATTTTAGAAGAAATGGTAGTATTATGAATAATCTTGATTATGAATGGACTAAAACAAAAGTAAATGATTTTTATAATCACTATTTATATCTAAATAATGAAGTAGATAAAATGAATATTGATAGTTCTGTATTTAAAAGTTATATTTCTAATAGTCTTTTGATAAAAATATGTGAATTAAAGAAAAATGATTATAAAAATTATGTTCATAAAATAAAAGAAGATAAAGTAATAGATAATTTACTAAGTAATACTTTATTTCGTAAAATAAAAAAGTTAATGTATAGGATAAGTCCAAAACTTGCAGTTAAGTTTATAAAATAATCCACAATATTTGTGGAAAAAAATTTGGAGGTAGTATGGCAAAAATTAGTATAATAATTCCAGTTTATAATGCAGAAAAATATCTAAATAAATGTATTGATTCATGCATTAATCAAACATTTAAAGATTTAGAAATTATAATGGTAGATGATGGATCTATAGATAATTCTTCATCTATCATAAAAAATTATAGTGATAAAAGAATAAAGTATTATAAAAACACAAATCATGGAATTGGCTATACTAGAAATTTTGGTATTGAAAAAGCAAGTTCAGAATTTATTATGTTTTTAGATTCAGACGACTATTTAGAATTAGAGGCTTGTTCAAAACTATATTCATATGCAATATCAAATAATTTAGATTTAGTAATATGTGATTTTTATCGTATTATAGATAATAAAGTTCTAGAAGAAAAGTTGCCTACTTTCAATAATACAACTTTAAAAGAAACACCTTCATTACTATCAGATATAAATTTATCTCCATGGAATAAGTTTTATAAAAAATCTCTAATAATTGATAATAAAATAAAGTTTATAGAAAACTTAAAATATGAAGATGCTCCCTTTGTTTCATTTGCCTTAGATAAAGCAAAGAATATAGGAAAAATTGATGAATGTCTATACGACTACTGTGTTAGAGAAAGTAGTGAGACAACTATTAGAGATGAAAGATGTTTTGATATATTTAAAATAATTGATATAATGAAAAATTATTTTAATAAGAAAGACTATGTAAAAAACTCTTTTAATCAATTTGTTGTTAGAACTATAACAAATTATACAATTCAACAAAGAACACAAATTGATAAAAAAGTAGGTCAAAAGTTTATTGATGAAGCATTCAAATACTTAAAAGAAAATGTTAAAGATTATAAAAACAGTAAGTATTATAAATCTAGAGGATTTATTAGAAAGAATATTGAAAGAAGTAAATTATTAACTAAATTATATTGTTTATTATATAGATAATTTATGTTAGAATAGAAATGTTTATAAAGGAGAGTTTTATTATGAAGTTAAAAACATCTAGTAATAATTTATTTATAACTAACTCTATGAAATTATTCTTTATGTTATGCTTATATTTTTTAAGTGTACTAGTATTATTTTCAATAACTGAAATTTTAAATATCAACAATGTATTAGGTTTAATAGAAATAATTTCAATAATTATTCCAATTATGTATATTTATAAAAATACAAAAATTGATAAAAAACTTTATACAATAATATCTATATTTTTATTGTTAGTAGTAGTATTACCTTTTTTATCTACTAAAACATTTGATACAACTGTAGATGGAAATACTTATCATAAAAGCTCAATAGCTTTTATAAAAAATGGTTGGAATCCAGTTTATCAAGGAGCAAAAGAATTTCAAAAAGAAAATAGTGATGTTATTAAGATAGAAGATGACTCAATCCTAGATGTATGGATGGATCATTATCCTAAAGCTACTTGGATAGTAGCAGCTGTTATGTATAATTTAACTGGAAATATTGAATCTGGAAAATGCATTACTATAATCCTTTCTATAATGTTATTAATTATCACTTATAATGTTTTAAGAAAAATACTTGATAAAAAATGGGCAGTAATTATTTCTCTTTTATTTACTTTAAATCCAATTGTATTAGGACAATTTTACTCATACTATTTAGATGGTATTATGGGAATATGCTTTTTGATGCAATTAATTTTATTATTTCATGTTAATCCTATGGAAAAACAAAATATAATGATTTGGACATCTCTTGCCGCAATCATTAGTATCTTTTCTAATCTTAAGTTTACAGGATTAATGTGCTCTGGTGTTATTGCCGCAATATTTTACTTTTATTGGATAATAAAATTTCATAAAGAAAAAGACTTCTTTAAAAAATTCAGAAAAATTACTTATTACTTTATAGGTGTTTATGTAATAGCTATATGTTTAGTAGGATCTAATTCATATATTAAAAATACTATTGATCATCATAATCCTTTATATCCATTATTAGGAAAAGGTAAAATAGATATAGTTACTACTATGCAACCTAAAGAGTATGGAAAAATGAACTCAGTAGAAAAATTTACTTATTCATTATTTTCTAAAACAGAAAACACAATTTATGAAATGAATAAACCAGATTTAAAACTACCTTTTCAAGTATATAAAAGTGAAATTCAAGAATTGTATAGTCCAGATACAAGAATTGGAGGATTTGGACCGTTATTTACTTTATGTTTAATAATTTCAATTATTATTTTCATACCATCAATAATAATACTATATAAAAATGAAAAAAATAATGTAAAATACGTTGTAATTTCCTTGCTTTCAGTAGTAGTTACAATGATTATGGTAGGAGAAGTATGGTGGGCTAGATATGTTCCTCAATTTTACTTTGTTGTTGTGGGAACCTTATTCTTACTAGTTTATATTTCTAAATATATAAACAATAAATTTATTAATTATATAAAATATTTATTTATGGTACCAATTCTAATTAATATATTTTTCTTTTTATACGTAGTTTTAAATACTACTTTATCATTTAGAACTTTAAATAATGATCTAATAGAATTAAAAAATACTAAAAACTTGAAATTAGAAATTGGAAGAGAATTATATGGGTATGAGTATTTATTAAAAGATAGAAAAATTAATTACAAAAAAGTTTACAATCTAAAAGAAGATGAAGTTATTTATAAATTTTCATGGAAATTTAAAGTAAAAAGGAGTAGCAGTAAATGAAGCAAAGAGATTATAATATAGATTTTTTAAGAGGAGTTGCAACACTTTGGATAATTGTAGTTCATACTGCTTTTTGGTCTGGTGAATTATACTTACCTAAATGGTTCAGTAATCTTACATTATTATTAGATGTCCCTGCTTTTATGTACATTGCTGGTTTATCTTTTAGTTATAGTAATTCCATTACCAAAACTTTAAAGAATATAATAAATCAATGGAAAAAATGGTGCTATTTCTTAATATTTTATGTAATCTTAACTTTTATCTTTTATAGATATGATTTTCATTTTAAAGATATAATATCTTGGTTGTTTTACACATTTCCAAAAAGTTATGGCTTTTTAGTAGTTGGCGGAAGTATTTGGTTTATCTCAATGTATATAGGAGTATCAATCTTTAGTTCTCTTATAATTTGTATAAATAATTATTTTGAAAAAAATAAAGATAAAAATATTCAAAATTTAATATATATTTTATTATTTTTATTATTAATATTTGGCCATAATACTACAGGAGATGCTTCCTTATTGATAAATAAAGATATTTCGTTTTATTCTTTAATCTTTATTTTTGGTTATTTAACTAGAAATTATAGTATTAATTTAAAACAAGCTATTATATATCTTACTTCTTGTTTAATTATATTAATTGGTATTTTAATGGTTAATGATTATAATATATCTTATTTCCAACAATTAAAATTTCCACCATCAATTGCATATTTATTCATATCTTCTTTTTCAATAATAATATTTTGGTATTTAAAGGATAAACTAAAGATTAAGAAAAATAATATTCTAAATTATGTTGGTAAAAATGCAATATTTTATTATTTTGCTCAAGGAATGTCATCAACATTAATATATAGAGCAGTAGTAGCTTTATTACCTACAGTTAATCCATATATATTATTTGTTTTAATGGTTATTTTAAATATTGCTCTTGCAACAGCACTTGTTGTAATTTTAGAAAAATTATATAATTTAGTTTGTAAAATTAAGTTAGATAAGTTTAAAAAGATACTTTTACCAACACAAAAGTAGAAATCTAAGATATAATTTATTTGTTGTAGAGGTGAGTTAGATGTTATTAATATCAATAGATGTAGAGTACAATTATAATCTAATAGAAAAAATTCGAAAAGCTAAAGATAAAGTACAAACAAATATCTTTATTTCTGATGATTTAAATTACTCACATGACTATAGTAATTATGATTATATAATTACCGAATATGATATAAAAAAAATAGACTATTTTTCAGCTTTGGGAAAAAATGTCATAATTTGTTGTTTTAATGATGAAACTATTGAATCTAGTTACAGAAAAAAAGAGAATATAACAATATGTTATACAGAAGATGACGTAGTTAAAAAAGTATGTGAAAAACCATTAAAGAAAGATTCTTATATTACTTGGAGTTATTTAAAAAAAGCTCTACCAGCTCTATTAATTATATTAATTGCAGTATTTGGAGTCTTTACTTTAAGTAAAACAGTATTTAAACCTGAACCAAAAGAAGAAAAAAAACAACAGAAAGTAGTAGAAAAGAAATCTACGGAAATAGATTTTGGCAAAGAAAATTATGTTTTTTTAGGAGACTCAATTACTGATTTTTATGACTTGGAAACATATTATGGAGATTTACCTGTCGTAAATAGTGGAATTAGTGGTAATCAATATAAAGATTTATTAAATAATTTAGAAACAAGAGTATATGCGTATAATCCAACTAAAATATTTATCTTAATAGGTACTAATGATATAGCTTTTACTGACATAACAGATGAAGAATTAGTAGACAAAATTATAGAAATATGTGATGAAATTCATAAAGTTAAAGAAAAAGCAGAAATTTATGTTGAATCAATTTATCCTGTAAATAAAACTACTAATAATGATATTGTTGATCTTGATATGGTTACAGTTAGAGAAAATGATAGAATTAAAGAAATAAATAAACTACTTAAAGAAAAAGTAGAAGAAAATAAATACAACTATATAAATATGTATGACTTATTAAAAGATGAAGATGATAATTTAAAATTAGATTATACAGTTGATGGTCTTCATATATCTGATCAAGGATATAAAGTTATTACAAAAAAAATAAAAGAAATTATATATAATAAAGAAAACTAAGTAGTAAATGAGGAAAGAATATGAGAAATGCATATGACTTTGATGGAACAATTTATGATGGAGACTCTTCTATAGATTTTTATTTTTATTGTTTAAAGAAAAAACCATTTATTATTTTCTTTTTACCAATTCAAATATATGGGATAATTTTATATTGTTTAAAAATAAAAAATAAAGATTACATGAAAGAGAAAATATTTTCTTTTTTAAGAGAAATAGATGATGTTGATAAATATGTAAATGATTTTTGGGAAAAGAACTATAATAAAATTAAATCATGGTATTTTAATCAAAAGAAAACTACTGACATAATTATTTCTGCATCACCTGAATTTTTATTAAAAGGCTTAGAAAAAAAGTTAAATATTGAAAAAGTAATTGCCACAAAAGTAAATAAAAAAACAGGAAAATTTGAATCAAAGAATTGTCATGATTATGAAAAAATTAAAAGATATGAAAAACTATATGGTAAAAAGGAAATTAATGCATTTTATTCAGACTCAGTTAAAGCTGATAGAGCAATGTTAGAGTATTCTAATAAAGCTTATTTAGTTGATAAAGACGAAGTTAAAGAAATTGATATAAAAAATTATAAAGAAGAAAATAATTTTGCTTTACTAGTTTCTATAAATATTTTATTATTTATATCAATACTTGCATTTATACCACAAATCTTATACTTAATAAATATTAGTATTAATAAATTTTATTTACCACTAACATTATTATTTTTAATAATTTATAATTACTTTGCTTCAAAAAAATCCATAAAGAAAACAATTAAAATAACATTGACTTCATTTATAATAATATTTGCATCAATTGCCTTTTGTGCCTTAATTACAGATATATCTATTGATGGAAATAGTTATCGAAAAATAATGAGTGGATTATTAAGAGAAGGTTGGAATCCAGTTTATGAGTCAGCGCAAAGTTTTAATAAGATGGCTCATATTTTACCAGATAAATTGTCATCATTTGGTAATAAAACACAATGGTTTTGGATGGATGTTTATCCAAAAGGTTTAGCAACTCTTGGTTCATGCATTTCAATTATATTTAATTTAATAGAAACTGGTAAATGTTATACGATACTTACAATGTTTGTTTTATTTCTTTTATATTATATTGTATTAAAAAAGTATTTTAATAAAGCAACTTGCATATTATTAAGTTTAATCATAGCACTAAATCCAGTATCAATATGTCAATTAAAAACCTTCTATGTCGATGCAGCACTAAGTAATATAATTTTAATTGCCGTAGCTTTATCAATACTATATTTTAGAGATAATAAAAATATTTACATATATTTAATATGTTTATGTATAATGCACAGTTTTTCAATAAAATTTAATGGAATATTATACATAGGTATCACTTGTATTATAATGTGGTTAATCCAACTTATAATAGATAAGAAACAAAATAATTACAACAAAAGCAAAAAAATCTTTATATTATATTCAATAAGCATTTTATTATCAATAGTTATAAATTATTCTCCATACATAACTAATATAACAAGATATAATGAGATACTTCCAGGAATTACTGGAGAATCTACTAAGGCAATAGGAAATGTTACAATATCAACAAAAAAATTAAATACAATTGAAATATTTTATGCAAATATATTTTCTAAAGTAGGAGATTATTGGGAAGAAGAAAACTTACCATTAAAGGTACCATTTACTTTTTCAAAAGAAGAAGTGGTAAACTATGAAATTGCAGCAGGACAGTTTGGAACATTTGGAATGTTTTTTAGTGGTATTTATATAGTTATTACTATACTTGGACTTTCAATGATTATTAAATATAGAAAACAAATTTTTAAAGATAAAGAAGGCCTTATAACATTTATCTTTGTAGTATCAATTTATATTCAATCTGTTTTATCACCAATCGGATATGGTGGACTTAGATATGTTGGACATTTCTATATTATTGTTCCATATGTTCTTGCTTTATCTATGTACTTTATGAAGAATACAAATAACATTGCAAGAAAGAGTTTATTAGTAATAAATTCATTTTTAGTAATACTTATAATGGCAAATTTGATACCATATATTAGAATTTATATTACAAATATTTCTTGCTTTAGAAGAGATAGAAATGATTTAATTTATATAAGTAATAATTATAAAACAGAAATGAAAGTAGCTTTAAGAATAGAAACATCACATGGAATGCTACTCAACTTAAGAGATTATAACATTAATTATGGTGATTATGATTTTGTAACTCAAAAAGAATTAAAAGGTAAAGTTTTTAATACTTGTGCGTATCAAATTTATTACGCACATAAATAGAGGTGGAATATGAAAAATTATATTAAACTTATAAGAGCAAAACATTGGTTAAAAAATGCATTAGTATTTTTACCAGTTTTCTTTAGTATTAACATTTTAAATTTAAATTATTTAGCTAAATGCTTACTGGCATTTGTTGTTTTTTGCTTTGCATCTTCTATAGTCTATGTTTTAAATGATATGAGTGATATAGAAAAAGATAGATTACATCCAATCAAAAAAAATAGACCATTAGCAAGTGGAGCAATTAGTCTAAATCAAGCTAAAATGACTATTCTAATCTTAGGAATCTTTATGATTATTATCATGTCATTTTTCTACAACTCTACTAAGAATATTTTTACTATTTTAATTCCTTTAATATATATCTTATTAAATATTTTATATAGTAAAGGATTAAAAAATATTCCAATTATTGACGTAGTAATTCTTGTGAGTGGCTTTGTCTTTAGAGTTATGTATGGTGGAGTAGTTATAAATGTTGAAGTTTCTAAGTATTTATATTTAATGATAATATTTGCTGCTTTTTATTTAGGATTTGGAAAAAGACGTAATGAAATATTAAAAAATGGTGAAAAAAGTAGAAAAGTATTAGAATATTACAATAAAGATTTCTTAGATAAAAATATGTATGTAGCTTTTGCTTTAGCAATTGTTTCATATACTTTATGGTGTGTTGATCCTACAACAATAGCACACGTAGGAACTGAAAATTTATTTTGGACAGTACCTTTCGTTATGGTTATTTTACAACTATATAGTTTAAATATTGAAGGTAACTCACATGGAGATCCAATTGAAGTTATACTTTCAGATAAAATATTACTTTTAACTGGAACAATTTATGGTATTATTATGATAATTATTTTATATGTATTATAAAAAGTAGGTGTTAAAATGAAAAAAGAAAAATCAACTAATAAAATAAGAAATTTAATTAATAGAAAAACAATTTTATTTTCATTAATATTAATAACTATTATTTTATTGATTCCCATTATTGGTGCATCGTTTTATACAAATCCATCAGCAGATGATTATACATATGGACTAAGAACTATGAATGCTCTTTCTAATGGTGGAATAATTGAATTAATAAAAGAAATAGGAAATACTGTAAAAGACAATTATTTTAGTTGGCAAGGAACATTTAGTGCTATTGTTTTATTTTCATTAAATCCTAGTATATGGGGAACACAAATCTATTTTTTAACAACAATTATTATATTAGTAGCATTTTTCTTTTCTATATATTATTTATTTTCAATAGTCATAAATAAAGTTTTAAAAGTAGATAAAATTATTACTTGGATAGCAATATTAGTATTTTATCTATTATGTATAGAAACCATTCCAGATAAAACTCAAGGCCTTTACTGGTGGAATGGAGCAAGTTATTATATGTTGTTTTTCTCAATGCAATTAATTGAGATAGCTCTTTTAATTAAAAGATATGTTTTACTACATAAAACTAAATTAAATTCTACATTAGTTTGTATTTTAACAATTATTATAAGTGGTGGTAACTTTATAACTGCACTTCAATTATTAATAATATTAGCATTTTTAAATCTTTACTTAGTAATTGTTAAAAAAGATAAAAGTGCCACATTACCATTTGCTTTAGCAATTATAGGTTTTTTAATAAGTGCATTAGCTCCTGGCAATGCAGTTAGAGCTAGTGGAGTAGTAGGTATGAATCCAATTAAGGCAATAATAATGTCATTTATATCTTCTATTAATAAAATTATAGAATGGTCAACACCATTAAATTTAGTAATAATTACAATAATTTCATTACTTTTAATAACAAGTTATAAAAATATTAAATTTAATTTTAAATATCCTTTAGTCTTTATCTTATTTTTATATTGCATATTTTCTGCAGAATTTACACCTAGCTTGTATGCACAATCAACAATTGGTGAAGGTAGAGCTTTAAATATAATGTATATTAGTTATTTACTTTTTCTTTTAGCAACTATCTATTATTTAAATGGTAATATAAGATTAAAATGTTTAAAAGAAAAAATATTTACAACTAATGCCTTAACTAATACAACAAAAATATTAAAAGAAGCAATATACATCTATATAATATTCTTTGTACTTTTGATTAATATATTTACAAATAATAAACAAAATATGACTAGTTATGTCACATATAGAATACTAGCTAATGGTGAAGCTAAAACTTATTATAATGAATATCAAGAAAGATTAAAGATCTTAAAAGATGATAAGATAAAAGATGTTGAATTTGAAAGATTTTCAGTTTACCCATATCCTATAGTATATGCAGAATATAGTGAAGATAAATATAGTTGGCTTAATACTCCAACAGCAGATATCTATCATAAAAACTATGTTGTCCTAAAAAAAGAAAAGTAGAGAGGTAATATGTTAAACAAAATTAAAGAAAAATTAGATTTAAATAAATATAGTGATAAACAAATTATAAAATTCTTATTTATATTTTCATTACTTTTTTCAATTTTAATAGGAATTTTATTATCATATAATATTGATTTTTCTGACAATTTGAATTTATTGTTTGATTCTGATACAGGAAGAGTAATAAATGATGCATCAGTCACTACATATGATCATTATAGATTAAGTGTTCATCCATTATATGTTTTATTAGTTCAACCAATTATCTTTATATTATCAGGAATTACTATAGATAAGATGATAGCTTTAGTAATATTTAATTCAGTTATATCTTCGTTATCAATAGTAATGCTTTACAAAACATTATCTTTATTTCATAAAGACAATAACTTTAAAGTTATTGCAGTTTTAGTATATTTATTTAGTTTTTGTAATTACATTTTTACAGCGGGAATAGAATTATATAATTTAGCTTCTTTAATATTAATTACCTCATGGTACTATGCAATTAAAAAAATGAAAGAAGGTAAATTTACCAATTATTCATACATAATTTTTATAGTTTTAGGTCTATTAAATTTATCAGTAACAATTACTAATTTTATAGTTTTTCTAATAATAATGTTTATGTTATTACTTTCAAAAAAAGTTCAATTAAAAAATATTATTATAATATGTACAAGTTCTGTAGTATTAATGCTTGGACTAAGTTATTTTCAAAATCTTGTTTGGCATAATACACCTATTATTTGGGAACAAAGATTATCTAATGAAAAAATATATTCAAAAGACATTACATATGATAAAAAAATAAAAAACGTTATAATTAATGATTATTATCATTCTATAATAGGAAACAAATCAGAAGTTAATGTAGTATATGGTGATCAATATTTTAAAGATAATTTTAAACTTGATTTCTTAGAAAAAGAAATCTTAATAAACATAATTGTTCTTACTTTGTTTTATATATTATTAATTTATTTAATAGTAAAACACTTTAAAAAGAATATTTTAATAAACATAGCATTAGTTTTAACATTATTATTTAATACTTTATTTCACACTATATATGGTAATAATTGTTGCTTTATATATTCATTACATTTCTTATATTTAATTGTGTTTTTACTTACTATAAATTACTCTCAAGAGAAAAATATAAAAATACAAAACTTCCTTAAGTTTATACTAATAGTAATATTATTTCTTGAAATTATAATTAACAATTATTTATTTCAATCTATAATTAAAGTAGCTAGAACTATTTTAAAAAGTACTTATTTTTTAGCAACCTTTGGATTTATAAAAGCATTTATATTAGAAGTAGGTTTAATAATAATTATTTCTTTTTCAGTTTATTTATTATTTAAACAATTAAATAAATTATCTAAAGAAAAAAATAAAGAAAAAAAGATAGTAAAAATAATTACAACTATAGTTTTAATAATGTTTATTGAATGTGTATTTATAGGAATTGATACTACTAAGACATCAAACAAAATATTATGGAAAGAATTATACCCAGAAAAATTTGAATCACATACTATTTATAAGTATCAATATATGAATACAGATTTTAAAAACCACTTCACAAAAGAAATTAAATTACTTGATACATATACAAATGAATATAATAAATTTCTAAATGACTATGCTCATGATAATTATTATAATTTAAATGCTGTAGATTATTATTTATTTGGATTAGGTAATAGGAAAAAACTTATTTTTGTTGATAATGTTATAAAGGATTTAGAAACAAAAAATATTTTATATAAATTTGATATAAAGGAAAAGTTAATTATACCGAATAATTATGAAGTAATCATTCAAACAAGTTCTAATGATTTTATAAAAATATATGAAGATAATAATGGTGTACACTATAATAAAAATGGAAAAGATGAAATTATAGATGGTACTGATGTAAAGATCAATTTATATGATTTTAAAAATCAAAAATATCAAAATATTAAGAAAGTACTATATGGGGAAATTTTATTTAATATAAAAGACAGTATTATATATCCAAATATATTAGTGTATGATTCTCCATGGTATAGAGATGCTGCTTTAGCTGCAATGGTGTTAAAGCAAACAAATAACACAGATTTGATAAAGGATTGGGTTTCCAATATAAAAGATATTTATGATAGACAAAATAAAGGTAATAAAGAACCTGATAATTTAGGAGAACTACTTTATATTTTATCAACACAAAAAGAGAAAAATGAATTGCTAATTAATGAAATTGAAAAAGAAGCAGAAGCTATAGCTAAATCAAATAAATTAGGTTATTATCTTCATGGAAATATTGATTATACTGAAATGAATTTATATCCAAATCTTTGGTATAAACTAGGTATAGAAGCAGTTGGAAGAAAATTTAAATTCAATATAAATAATTTAAAAGATGATTATTCTAATTCTGCTTGGTGGAGTAATAATGATAAAAATAATAATACTGAATACACACCAGATGATAAATATCCTTATTTAACTTTTGGTAAAAGACATGCTTTAGGAAAAGGAAAAATAGTTGTCAATAGTAAAAATTATCCATTATCATGGGAACAATGTGCGTCTGAGGCAAATTACGATAATATGGAAATTATCGACAAAGGCTTTAAAGATTATAAAGTTTCTCCAACACATACTTGGACAGCATCTGAATTTCTTCTTTTCCTATTAGATGAAACTAATGACTTAAAGGAGCTATATTAATTTGATTTAAAAATATCGTATGCTATAATAAGTTTTAGAGGTAGATTGTATGATTAAAAAACCAGTTTTGTATATTGTTGTTCCATGCTATAACGAAGAAGAAGTATTGGAAGAGACAACAAGACAATTAAAGATAAAGATGGAAAATTTAATAAAACAACAAAGTATTTCAGAAGATAGTAGAGTAATGTACATTAATGATGGTTCTAAAGATAGTACTTGGGAACTTATAAAAAAGATAGATAGTAAAGAAAAATTATTTACTGGTGCTAGCTTATCAAGAAATAGAGGACATCAAAATGCTTTACTAGGTGGATTAATGACTGCCAAAAAATATGCAGATGTAGTAATTTCTATGGATGCAGATTTACAAGATGATATAAATGCAATCGATGAAATGATTGAAAAATATAAAGAGGGTTCAAATATTGTATATGGAGTAAGAAGTGCTAGAAAAAAAGATACTTTCTTTAAACGTGTAACTGCTGAAGGATTTTATAAATTTATGAAACTCTTAGGAGTAGATTGTGTTTACAATCATGCTGATTTTAGGTTAACTTCAAAAAGAGTCTTAGATGAATTTGAAAACTTTAAAGAAGTAAATTTATTTTTAAGAGGAATGTTTCCATTAGTAGGATTTAAAACAGATGTAGTTTATTATGAGAGAAACGAACGTTTTGCTGGAAAATCTAAATATCCATTAAAGAAAATGTTAAACTTTGCATGGGATGGAATAACTTCATTTAGTGTTAAGCCTTTAAGATTTATTTGTTCACTAGGATTTATTATTCTCTTAATAAGTTTTGCTATTATGATCTATTCGGTTGTTAGAAAAATAACTGGTAATACAGTCGATGGTTGGACGTTTCTTTCAATATCAATTTGGTTTATTGGTGGATTGCAAATGATAAGTATAGGAATCATTGGTGAATATGTTGGAAAGATGTATAGTGAAACAAAAGCACGTCCTAGATATATAATTTCAGAAAATCTAAATGAAAAAGAAAAAACTGAAAAATAAAATTTTCCAAAGAATATTCATTACGATTAATTAAATTTCTTTAACAAAATTAATAATTTCTAATAAGAGTGTTGTATAAAATGCTAAATTCTTGATTTTACAACACTTTTTTTATGTGCTAAAACATTTTCATCATTAAAAAAAAGAGGTGATGTTAAATGTCAGATATTAAGTTTATTTCTCCTTTATATGATTGTACTTTTAAGATATTGTGGAAAAGTTTAGAATGCCGTAGTTGGTTTACTAAGCTGATTAAATTGATTACTAATGTAGATTTATCTAATTATGAATTATATGATCCTGAATATAATAAAAGAAGTAATATTAAAGAATATCGTCTAGATATAGTTTTTAAAAGTAAGAGTTCTGATGATATTTTAAATATTGAGATGTATAAAGATTTTGAAATGGTAGATAGAATTAAGTCTCATGCTTATGTATTTAGAATATTATCAAATAATTATGAATCAAATGAAGAATATAAATTAAGGAAAGCTATTCAAATTAATTTTAATGATGGAATATTTAAAGATGATCCAGATGTTGATATTATATCTTATAAGTTAAGAGATAAGCTTGGAAAATATGAATTAGATGAGATTACAATCTATGATGTATATCTTCACAATTTTAGAAATTATTGTTATAATGAAAGCGAAGAATTATATGCAATGTTATCTCTTTTAACAGCTAATAGTTATGAAGAGATGGAGATAATTGCAAATGGTAATTTGGAGGCAAAGATTATAGTGGATAAACTAAAAGAAATAGCAAATGAAAAACGATTTGGTGTAATATACGATGCTGAAAAAGAACAACGCAAAAGAGAAAGAAGCAACTACACTTTTGGATATGATGAAGGTAGAG
>CANQCQ010000009.1 GCA_947589725.1 uncultured Bacilli bacterium
CAAAACAAAATGCACTACGCTGTTTCAAAACAAACAGCAGCTGAAATAATATATGATAGAGTAGATGCAAATAAAGAACATATGGGTTTAACATCATGGAAAAATTCTCCCAATGGCAAGATAATGGAATCAGATGTTATTATTGCTAAAAATTATTTATCCAATGATGAGTTAAAAGATTTAGAGGGGATAGTTAGTGCATTTTTAGAGATTGCAGAAAATCGAGCAAGAAGACATATACCTATGACAATGGAAGATTGGGCGACAAAAATAGATAAATTCTTACTTTCAGATGATAGAGATATTTTAAAAGATGCTGGAAAAATATCACATGAAATTGCTTGTGATAAAGCATTAACAGAATTTGAAAAATATAGAATTAAACAAGATAAATTATATAAATCCGATTTTGATTTGTTAATAGAGGAAAGTAAAAGTAGTGGTGATAAAAATGAATGAAAATAAAACAAATATCAACTGGTTTCCAGGACATATGCAAAAAACAAAAAGAGAAATTACTAATATTCTTAATTTAATCGATATAGTTTATGAAGTGGTTGATGCTAGAATGCCAATTTCTTCTAGAATTGCAGATTTAGATGATTTGGTAAAAGACAAACCAAGAATTATGGTTATGACTAAGTATGATTTGTGTGATAAAGAAAAAACAGATGAAATTATTAAATACTATGAATCTACTGGCTTTAAGGTAGTACCAGTAGATCTTACAAATAATTCTAGTTTAACTCCATTACTTAAAGTAACAGAAGATAAAATGATAGAAGAAAATGTAAAAAGAGAAGCTAAAGGATTAAAACCAAGAAATGGTAGAATACTAGTAGTTGGTGTACCTAATGCTGGTAAATCGACATTAATCAATAGATTAGTGGGTCGTAAAAGTGTTGGTGTTGCTAATACTCCAGGAGTTACTAAGACTCTTTCATGGATTAGAATTAATAAAGATTTAGAACTACTAGATTCTCCCGGTATACTATGGACAAAGTTTGAAGATCAAGAACAAGCAAAGACATTAGCAGCATTCTCATCAATTAAAGAAGAAATATTAAATTTAGATGATATTGCAATTTTCATTATAAAAAAATTATATAAACTATATCCTAAACTATTAGAAGAAAGATATGGAGTAGTTGAATTAGATGAAGACTTTATAGAAGTATATGATACTATTGCTGCAAAAAGAGGAGCTTTATCAAAAGGTGGAGTAGCAGATTATGAAAAAGTATCTAATATAATAATTAATGATTTAAAAAATGGACTTATTGGAAAAGTAACATTTGATAGACTAGATAAAAAATCCTAAAGTAATCTCTAGGATTTTTTTATTATTTTAGTTTATAATTGTTGTATGGTAGGGTGAAGTTATGGTAAAAGAAGAAATAGATAATTATAAATATGAAAGAGAATTACATGAAAAAGGAATTACTTTAATAGCTGGAGTTGATGAAGTAGGACGTGGACCTTTAGTAGGACCGGTAGTAGCTGCTTGTTGTATTTTACCAGAAAAATTTAATTTAGAGGGATTAACTGATTCAAAAAAGTTAAGTGAGAAGAAAAGAAATTATTTTTTTGAAGAAATAAAAAAGCAGGCAATCTCTTATGGAATAGGAATAGTCAATGAAAAAATAATTGATAAGGTAAATATTTATGAAGCTACTAAAATAGCTATGAAAGAAGCTATAAATAATATGAGTGTGAAACCAGAACATATTTTAATAGATGCTATGCCACTTGAATTAGATATTCAAACAACATCAATAATAAAAGGAGATTTAAAAAGTATAACTATTAGTGCGGCATCAGTTTTGGCTAAAGTAACAAGAGATAGAATGTTGTATGAACTAGATGAAAAATATCCGATGTATGATTTTAAAAATAATAAAGGATATGGAACAAAAAAACATTTACAAGCAATAGAAAAATATGGAGTAATAGATCAGCATAGAAGAAGTTATTCTCCTGTTGCAAATTATTTAGAAAATCATAAATAAATGTTTAGTATATATTTACTTTTTACGTATTATTATATTAGAGGGTTGACAAAAGTATAAATAACTAGTATAAATTTTGAAATGAAAGGGATTGATTTAATGCATAAATATTTAGTTATAGTAGAAAGTCCTAGTAAGAGTAAGACTATCGGTAAATATTTAGGGGGAGACTATAAAGTAGTATCATCAAAAGGACATATTAGAGATCTAGCAACTACTGGTACTTATGGACTTGGAGTTGACATTGAAAATGGTTTTAAACCTAATTATGTACCTATAAAGGGAAAAAATAATGTAATAAAAGATTTAAAAAAAGATGTTAAAAATTCTGAATTTGTATATCTTGCTTCCGACCCTGATCGTGAGGGAGAAGCGATAGCATGGCATTTGAAAGATACTTTAGGAATTAAAGATAAAAATTACAAAAGAGTTTTATTTAATGAAATTACGCATGATAAAGTATTAGAAGCTATGCAAAATCCTACAGTTATAAACGATAGTTTAGTTAAAAGTCAAGAAACTCGTAGAATACTTGATAGAATTATTGGTTTTAGACTTAGTAAATTATTACAAAATAAAATAGGTGCAAAAAGTGCTGGAAGAGTTCAAAGCGTTGCTTTAAAGTTAATAGTTGATAGAGAAGATGAAATTAATTCTTTTGTACCTGTTGAATATTGGACTATAACTGCTAAATTTCCTGATTATGAAGCTGTTTTATTTAAGTATAAAGATGTTGATATAGAACTCCATAATGAAGAAGAAGTAAATAAAATACTTAATGTCTTAGATAAAAAATATGTTGTTGAAAGCATAGATTTAAAAGAAAAAAGTCGTAAAAGTAAAGTGCCATTTATTACATCAACTCTTCAACAAGAAGCTTCTACAAAATTAGGATTTAGTGCTAAAAAGACAATGACTATTGCTCAAAAATTATATGAAGGAGTAGATTTAGATAAAGAAACTGTTGGTCTTATAACTTATATGAGAACAGATTCTATTCGTTTATCTAATGGCTTCGTAGGACCAGCTATGAGTTTTATTGAGAAAGAATATGGTAAAGAATATTTAGGTAGTGTAAAGGTTAGTAAGAAAACTGAAAATGTACAAGATGCACATGAAGCAATTAGACCTACTAGTGTATTAAGATTTCCTGAGAAAATTAAAAAATATTTAAGTAATGATGAATATAAACTATATAGTATGATTTTTAAACGTACTATAGCATCTTTAATGGCTGATGCTAGAGTTAATCAAACTACAATAATATTAGATAATAATGATTATAAATTTAAAGCAACTGGTCAAGAACTATTATTTGATGGTTATTTAAAAGTATATTCAGATTATGAGACTAGTGAAGATAAAATTCTTCCTAAAATTGGAGAAAAAGAAACTGCTGAATCTCTTGAAGTAATTCCAGAACAACATTATACTAAGCCTCCATCAAGATATAGTGAAGCTAAGTTAATTAAAGAGTTAGAAGAGTTAGGTATTGGTAGACCTTCAACGTATGCTACTATTATGGATACAATACGTGAGCGTGGTTATGTTACTATGGAAGAGAAAAAGTTTGTTCCAACAGAAATAGGTATAGAAACTACAAAAAAACTTCAAGAATTCTTTAGTGATCTAATCAATGTAGAATATACAAGAGATATGGAAGAAGACTTAGATGATATTGCTGAAGGTAAGCTTGTTTGGAATAAAGTGTTAGATGATTTTTATAAATTATTTGAGCCACGAGTAAAAAATGCTTTTTCTGATATGGAGAAAAAATCTCCAGAAGAAACTGGAGAAAAGTGTCCAGAATGTGGTAATCCTCTAGTTATTAGAAAAGGAAAATATGGAGAGTTTGTAGCTTGTAGTAATTATCCTACTTGTAAATACATAAAAAAAGAAGAAAAACAAGTAATAGAATTATGTGATTGCCCAAATTGTGGTGGAAAAATTATTGAAAAAACAACTCACAAAGGTAAAATATTTTATGGTTGCAACAACTATCCAAAATGTAAAACAGCCTTTTGGGATAAACCAACAGGCCAGTTGTGTCCAAAATGTGGTAAATTATTATTAGAAGAAAAAAACGGAAATATAAAATGTAGTGAATGTGATTATACAGCATAATTTTAGAAAAAACGTAGGACTTTTAGTTTTACGTTTTTTTAATAACAACAAATCTTTGATATTTATAGGACTTTGTGGTATAATATGCAACAGGTGGTTAGATATGGGTAATTATTTTTTAATAGCCAGAGATATTAATACTAATTATTTTAAAATAATAGAATTAAAAAGTAAGTGGTATTTAAAAAATGGAAATGATATTTTGCACCGTAGTAATAGACTTGAAGCAATAGATTTAGTGACAACAAGATTTTCTTCAAAACAAGATATGGCTAAAAGATTAGTTGAAAAAAATATAATTGATCATGATAATTATGATTTTTACATAGTAAATAGATATAAAAGAAATAATAATTTGAAACTAGCTTATCAGGAAGTTATTTATAATGTAAAAGAAAGTAGAACAGATTATTTTAGAAAGATTTGTATTGATAGTTTAAATAATAATTTAAAATCTAAAAATAATATAAGATTAATTGATTACTTTATTAATAAAAATTATTATAATTGTGAATTTAATAAAATTGTTAAAGATGGTTTGACTGGAGTAAATTATAAATTTAGTAATTTATTTCAAGATATTCATAATTATGAAACTATTCCTTATAACATGAAATATAAAAACTCTTGGTGTTTAGATAATTACCTAATTAGTAGAAATATAGTAGATTCTTTTAATAGATTCGATGAATTGAATACTAATAACCTTGCTTATCAAAATCACATAGCATATTTTAATACTTTAGCCAAAGAGAGAATGGCAATTACTAAAAGTTTGTGATAAAAACTATGTTGAAGGACAGTATAGTTTGTTTGATATGAAAAATAATATTAATTTAGATAACAAAAAAGAAGATATAAAAGATAAAAAAGAATATATTATAGATACTCTTACAAATTTAGGATTACATGCTTTTAGTTATAAAGATAATAAATATTTCATAAATCTAGATGACATGATTGATAACTTAAATAAAGAAGATTTAAGAAAAATACAAAAACTAAATAATAAATTAATAAAAGATTCATATCTATATAATTTACACGTAGAAAGAATAAAAAATTGTAGTGATTCATATGGAGAATATTCAATACTTAAAGAAGATATTAAAGAAGATTTAAAAGACTTAAAGAAATCATTAAATAGTGATAAAATAATAAATAAAGCATATGATTTTTGTAAAACTTATAATAATATAAAAAATAAAACTATTAATGATGAGGATGTGAAGTCCTATAAAAAGAAGTAATAATAAAAATGATTATTTAGATTATTTAAAATATCAAAAGAATTATTCTGATTATACAATAGAAAATTATTCTAGTGATATTGATGAATTTTTTGCTTTTTTAGATAGAGAGATAATTGATTATTTAGATGTTACTTATGATGAGATTAGAATTTATCTTATGAGTCTGAAAGAAAAAAATGATAAAAATGTATCTATAGATAGAAAATTATCTTCATTAAGAGGATTTTATAAATATTTAGCTAATGAAGGTTATATTAAAAATAATGTTTTTTCTTTAGTTAATGGTCCTAGAAAAGATAAAAAATTGCCAAGATATTTTGAATATAATGAGTTAGAAGAATTATTTAATGTACCTGATCTTAGGACTAGTATAGGTAAAAGAGATAGATTATTATTGGAAATGTTATATGCTACAGGAGTTCGTGTTGGTGAACTTGTAAATATAAAAGTAAAAGATATAGATATGAGTTCAAGAAATATTTTAATATTAGGTAAAGGAAATAAAGAACGTGTTGTAAAATTTGGAGATTACTGTTATGATGCTATTGTTGATTATTTAAATAATGGTTATAATGAGCTAAATATAAAAAATCAAGATTACTTGTTTTTAAATAATAATGGAGGAGTACTTACTGAAAGAGGAGTAAGATATATTCTTGATAAGATTATAAAGAAAACTAGTATTAAGAAAAATATATCACCTCATATGATTCGTCATTCTTTTGCAACTCATTTATTAAATGAAGGATGCGATTTATTAACAGTACAAAAATTATTGGGACATGAATCTATTAAAGCAACACAGATTTATACACATGTTACAACTGATAGATTAAAAGAAGTGTATTATAATTCATTTCCGAGAGCAAAGTTAGATAATAAGGACAAATAGTCCTTTTTTTTTGTTGATTTTTCTTTAAAAATTATATGTTTTCTTATATAATAAAGTTGTTCGGGAAAATTCGCTTTATTTTGTACATCAAGTAAAATGAATAATTAACTGAAATAATTAGAGGTGATATGACATGAAAGGAAAAAATAAAAAAAGAAAAGTATTAATTACTACAATTATACTTGTTTTAGTAACAGTAATAATATGTTGCTTATTTATACCACTTTTTTCTAGTTTAAAATTTGGATTAGACTTACAAGGTGGATTTGAAATACTTTATAAGGCAGATTCAATTGATGGGTCAAAAATGACTCAAGATAAATTGACTGCTACTTATAAAACATTATCTAAACGTATTGATTCTTTGGGAGTAAGTGAACCAGAGATAGTTTTAGAAGGAAGTAATAGAATTAGAGTTAAATTGGCTGGTGTTACAGATCCAGAAACAGCACGTAGTCAATTATCAACTGTTGCAACTCTTACATTTAGAGATGTTAATGATAACTTACTTATGACTAGTGATGTACTTAGTAGTGGAGTAGCAGCAAGAGTAGGACAAGATAATTCTGGAAATCCTGCTGTTGCATTAAGCATTAAAGATAAAGATACATTCTATAATGTTACAAATTCAGTAAGTCAAATGGAAAGTGGTAAAAACATGATAGTTATTTGGCTTGATTATAATGAGTTAACTGATAGCTATAGTAAAGAAGGTAGTATGTGTGGTAGTAGTGAATCTAACTGCTTAAGTGCAGCTACAGTTTCTCAAGGATTTGCAAGTGATGTTATTATTCAAGGTAATTTTACATTAGAAGAAGTTCAAAACTTAGTTGATTTGATAAATTCAGGATCATTACCAAGTAAATTAACAGAAATTTCTTCTAATACAGTAGGAGCTAGTTTCGGAGATCAAACATTACAAAAAACTTTAATTGCTGGAGTAATTGGAGTTATTGCGATTAGTTTAGTTTTAATATTAATCTATCATTTTGTAGGATTTATTTCTTCAATTGCAATGATAATTTATGCATTCTTAGTATTCTTAGTATTTTGGGTTGCTGGTGGAGTATTAACACTTCCTGGAATTGCTGCTTTAGTATTAGGTATAGGTATGGCAGTTGATTCTTGTGTAATTACTTTTTCAAGAATAAGAGATGAATTGTATCACGGAAAAAGTTTATCTCTTGCTTTTAGAGAGGGATCAAAATCTAGTTTTAGTGCAATAATTGATTCTAATATTACTACATTAATAGTAGCAATTATAATGTTTGTTTTAGGAGAATCTTCTATTAAAGGTTTTGCAACAGTTTTAATTATTACTATTATTGTTACTATGTTTACTATGGTATTCTTAACTAGATCATTATTAAAAATGTTTGTAAAAACTGGTTATTTTGAAGATAAAACTAAATTATTTATTAATGTTAAAGAAGAAGATATCCCTGATGTAAATAAAAATGAAGAGATAAAAAAGGTGCCATTTGCTGGTGTAAATTTCTTTAAATATAAAAAGGCTTGTTATGCATTATCAATCATAGTTATTTTAGTTGGTAGTGTTATGTTTGCTTTTAAAGGTTTTAATTTAGGAATTGATTATAAGTCTGGTACTAATATTACAATTGTTAGTGATGAGAAAATAACTAAAAAATTAATAGAAAATGATTTAAAAAAATATAAATTGGAAGCAAATTCAATTACTGTTAATGATTCAGAAATTGATATTAGAATATCTGATTCATTAGATGGAGAAAAAGTAAAAGAGTTAAATAAATATTTTGAAGATAAGTATGATGCAAAAGTAAATATTGGGGTAGTAAGCAATTTAGTTGCTAGGGAATTAGTTAAAAACGCAATTATATCTGTATTATTTGCTCTTGTTGGTATTATTCTTTATGTATCATTAAGATTTAAATTTAGCTATGCAATAGGTGGTGTTATAGCGCTTGTTCACGATGTTTTAGTAATGGCTAGTATCTTTGCTTTAGCAAGATTAGAAGTAGAATCAATGTTTATTGCCGCTGTCCTTGCTATGGTTGGTTATTCAATAAATGATACAATTGTGTCTTTTGATAGAATTCGTGAAAATTTAGCTTTAGAAGATAATAAGAAAATGACAAAAGAAAAATTAGAAAGTATTGTTAATAAGAGTGTAGCTGAAACATTTACAAGAACAATTTATACATCTCTTACTACATTAATACCAATTGTTGCATTGATAATATTAGGAAGCAAAGAAATATTAAACTTTAATATTGCTATGATGACTGGTGTTATTGCTGGTACTTATTCTTCTATATTTATAGCTACAACTATATTTATGAGCTTTGAAAAGAAAAATATTGGTAAGCCAAAAAAACAAAAAAGAGTTTACACAGATGAATTTGAAGAAAAAAAGATAAAGGGAGTTAACTGTTAAGGAAAGGAGATGGTTCCTTGTCTAAGCCTAAGAATGATATTACTATTTTTGATATATTAGATAGTGCTAAAAAATATATTGAAAATAAAGAACAATGTGAAATAATTAAAAAGGCATATGAATTTGCTAAAACTAAGCATGAGGGACAATTGCGTAAAAGTGGGGAACCATACATTAACCATCCTTTGAATGTTGCGCTTATTCTTACGACTATTTATGCTGATTATGAAACTATTTCGGCAGGTCTTTTACATGACGTTTTAGAAGATTGTGATTGTACTTCTGAAGAAATGGAAGCTGAATTTGGTTCTACAATTACTAAATTAGTTCAAGGAGTTACAAAATTAAGCAAAATTCATTTTTCAACTGAAAATGAATATTTAATAGATTATTATAAAAAAATAATTGTTGGAATGAGTGAAGATGTACGTGTCATTATGATAAAGTTAGCTGATAGATTACATAATATGCGTACTTTATGGGCAATTCCAGAAGAAAGGCAAAAAGTAAAAGCCAAAGAGGCTCTTGAGATACTTGCTCCTATTGCTCATCATTTAGGTATTCATAAAATAAAAAGTGAAATAGAAGACTTAGCACTAAGATACTTAAAACCTGAAGTATTTTATGATATTGTTGAAAAGTTAAATAAAACTAAATTGGAACGTGATAAAAACGTATATGAAATGCAACAAGAAGTTTCTGATTTGTTAATTGAGCACCACATACCTCATGAAATAAAAGGAAGATCTAAGTCAATCTATAGTATTTATAATAAATTAGATAAGGGTAAAAAATTTAGTGAAATATATGACTTATTAGCATTAAGAATTTTAGTTAAAACAGAACAAGAGTGCTATTTGGCTTTAGGTATTATTCATTCTAAATTTAGACCTTTACCTAAGAGATTTAAAGATTATATCGCAATGCCTAAACCAAATATGTATCAATCTCTACATACAACTGTTTTTGGGGTAGGTGGAGATTTATTTGAAATCCAAATTAGAACTTATGATATGGATGAAGTTGCTGAAAATGGTATAGCGGCTCACTGGTCATATAAAGAAAATAAAGGAAGTAATTCAAGTGCTAATTTGACATCTACGACAGAGCAAAAATTACAATTTTTTAAATCAATTATAGATTTAAATAAAGATAATTTAAATAGTGAAGAGTTTGTTCAAAGCGTTAAAGATGAAGTTTTGAATAATAATATTTACGTGTTTACTCCTAAAGGTGATGTTATTGAATTACCTAAGGGAGCAACTCCTCTTGACTTTGCTTATAAAATACATACTAAAGTTGGCGAGACTACAGTAGGTGCAATTGTTAATAATAATATAGTTCCATTAAATTATGAATTACAAAATAACGATATAGTAAAAATAAATACAAATAAGAGTTCTAAACCATCTAAAGAATGGATTAATATGGTAAAGAGTACAGCTACTAAAAATAAAATTAGAATATTCTTTACTAAAAATGATCGTGAAATATATATAGAACGAGGTAAATATTCTTTAGAAAAAGAATTACGTAAAAGAAAGATTGTTTTTTCAGAATTTTTTAGTGATGAGAATGTCAAAAAAATTTGTGAAAGCATAAAGGTTGATAATTTAGAGGAAATTTATTTAGCTGTTGGTAATGGAAAAGCTACAACTAGTGGTGTTATAAATATAATTGATAAAGTACAAGATGTGCCTATACCTAAAAATGTCAAAGTAACTAACTCTAATATTGATGCTGATATTATAGTAAGTGGAATAGATAAGATAAAAGTTAATTTAGCTAATTGTTGTAATCCAGTATTTGGTGATGAAATAATAGGTTATATTACTAAGGGTAATGGTATTTCTGTTCATAGAATTAATTGTCATAATATTGCAATGTTAGAAGACAGAACTATTGATGTAAATTGGAATAGTAATGTTAATAAAAGATATTTAGCATGTTTATTATTAACAACGAAAAATGATGAAAATCATTTAGCAGAGTTAATACAATCAATTTCTTTATTTAATGTTAGTATTGATGGAATTAAAACATTAAGTCAAACAGATAAGATTGTTTATGAAGTTGAGTGTTATGTAACAGGACTTGATCAACTTAATAAAATTATTTTGGGATTAGAAAAATTATCATTTATTGAGAAAGTTGAGAGGGCTTTTCGATGAGAGTATTAATACAAAGAAGTGGAATAGCAAGTTGTTCAGTTGATAAAAAAATAACTGGAAAAATTTCCGAAGGAATGGTAGTGCTAGTTGGATTTTGTGCTGGTGATAATAGTGATACTATTAAATGTTTAGTAAAAAAAATAGTAAATTTAAGAATTTTTCCTGATAAAGATGGAGTAATGAACTTAAGTATTTTAGATTATGGTGGAAAAATATTATCAATTTCACAGTTTACTTTATATGCAGATACTTCGAAAGGAAATAGACCAAGCTATATTAGAGCTTTAAAAAGTGAAGAATCTTGTAAATTATATGATCAATTTAATGAAGAATTAAAAAAATATGTAGAAGTAGAAACTGGTATATTTGGTGCAGATATGGAAATATCTTTAACTAATATTGGCCCTACGACTATACTTTTAGAGAGGTAATTTTATGACTAAAAAATTAAATTATGGATTAATTAATTTAACTGCTTTGATGTTACTTTTATATATAGGTTTTTCTAATATAGGTTTATGGTTAGAAATAATCGTAAAAATTTTATCTGTGATGGCTCCATTTATAGTTGGTTTTGCTTTTGCTTATTTCTTAACTCCACTAGTTGATTTCTTGATAAAAAAAGGATTTCCTAAAACTCTTGCAGTTACTTTAGTTGTGATAGGTTTAGTTCTAATTTTACTTGGATTATTAATTTTTACTCTTCCACTTATTTATGAACAATTTGGTTCATTTGTTGATGGAGTTATTAGTTTTATAGATAATATTGGAACTAAATTTCATATTAATCTTGGTAGTTATGAAATAAAAATAACAGATTATTTGCAAGAGGCTTTAAAATATTTAGGTAGTATTGCAACATCCTCTTCCTTTGATGTTTTAAATAAATCATTAGGTTTTATTAGTAAATTTATTGTTGGATTTGTTGGATTTATTTATTTCTTGGCAGATATGCATAATATTAGACATTGGGTTAGAACTGTATTGTTAGATTGTAAAAAGAGAGCTTTTGAATATATAAAATGTCTTGATACAGAAATTTCTAATTATTTAAAAGGATTATTAATATTTATGGGAATACAATTAGTAGAATATAGTCTATTGTTCTTTGTTGTTGGACATCCTAACTGGTTAATACTTGGAATACTTGCTTGTATTACAACTATTATTCCTTACTTTGGTGGATTAATTACAAATGTTATTGCGATTTTTCTAGCAACAGTTGAATCAGTTCCCCTTACAATAGCCACTATAATAATATGTTTAATATTCCCACAATTAGATGGTTATGTTATATCACCTAGAGTTTATGGAAGAACCAATAATGTTAATCCTTTAATTACAATTATGGTTGTATCTATTGGTGGAACTTTATTTGGAACAGTAGGAATAATTATTGCTTTACCAGTATATTTACTTATGAGAACAACTTATCAATTCTTTAAGGGAGATTTAAAACAAGGATATAAGAAAGTAAAAGAAGCTATGTAGTTGTTTAGCTTCTTTTGTGTTGAAAGAGAAAAAAATGGAAATGGGGTGATATTCATGATAGTAAGTAATTTGAATAAATCGTTAAATGCTACACAACTTTTTAAAAATGTAAATTTCGTTTTAAATGCTGGAGATAAAATTGGATTAGTTGGAGTTAATGGAAGTGGGAAATCAACATTATTAAAAATATTAGCTCGAAATTTGCAACAAGATTCTGGAAAAATAAACTATAACGGTGAATCGGTAGCTCTTTTAAAGCAAGAAATAAACCATACAGATTATGATTTATCTGTAATAGATTACATAAAAAAAGATACTAATATATATTCTATTGAAAAGAAATTGCACGAATTAGAGAATGATTTAAATGAAAGTAATATGGAAGAATATGGAAATGTTCTAGAACAATTTTTATCTATGGATGGTTATAATTTTGAAAATAATTTAACTTATACGTTAAGTGGGTTAAATTTTAATTCGGATATAAATAAGAAAATTAAAGAATTATCTGGTGGTGAAAAGATTAAAGTTCTATTATCTGCAGTTTTATTAAGTAATCCAGATATTTTATTACTTGATGAGCCTACGAATAATTTAGATATAGAAGCTATCGAATGGTTAGAAGGTTATTTGAAAAAGATAGATAAAAAAATGATTATAGTATCACATGATGAAGTTTTTTTAGATAATGTAGTAAATAAAATATTTGAGTTAGAAAATGGAAATATTTTAGAATTTAATTTACCTTATTCTGAATATTTATCATATAAAGATTTGTTATATAATCAATCTTTAGAAGAATATGAAATACTTCAAGAAAAGAGAAAAGCTTTAAAAAGCGCAATTAATGAAAGTAGGGAATGGGCAAGTACAGGCTTATCTAAAAAAAGTAGTGATAATGATAAATTATCTGCAAACTTTGCTAAGGAAAGAACAAAAAAAGTTCAAAGTAGAACTTCTAAATTATCTAAGGAATTAGAAAAGTTGGATGTTGATACTGGCTTTAGAAAAAAAGAAAAAATAAAATTTATTATTGATTATTCTGATGGAAAAGGTAATAAAGATATTTATCTAGATGATGTTATTTGCGGTTATGATGAGTTTTCTACTTGTAAAATTAGACTTGATATTCCTTTTGGTACTAGAGTTAATATTATAGGACCAAATGGTAGTGGAAAAACGACATTACTTAAAACAATTATTGGACAGTTAAAGGCTAAACAAGGAAAAGTTGTAGTAGGTAATGAAGTGAAATTTGGTTATATTTCACAAGATAGTTTAGATGGAGATTCTAATTTATCTGTATATAATTATTTAACTAAAGATAATGAAGTTGATAATTCTTTACTATTTAATGTTTTAAATCAATTTAATATTAAATATGAAGATAAAGATAAACTATTTAGTTATCTTTCACCAGGCGAGAGAACTAGAGTTAATTTAGCAAAATTATCTCTTAATAAGACTAATGTTTTAATATTAGATGAAGCTACAAACCATCTTGATTTAGAGGCAATAAAAGTTTTAGAGGAAGTTCTAGATACATTTAACGGAACAATTATTAGTGTTTCTCATAATAGAAAATTTAATGAATTACTAAATAGTGAAATTAATTTAGATATAA
>CANQCQ010000010.1 GCA_947589725.1 uncultured Bacilli bacterium
ATATAAATATACAGATATTTTATAAATGTAACTTCCCATGTATAAAATATCGGGAATTTAACTTTTTATTTAGTAATTTGCAATTTATCCTTGAAATTAATGAATTTATCTGATATATTAAGTCTATGCAGCTGTAGTACAATGGCTAGTATGCGACCTTGCCAAGGTTGAGATGGGAGTTCGATCCTCCTCAGTTGCTCCATTTAAAGTAACGAAAGCCCGTATATTCGGGCTTTTTTAAGAGTAATTTTTCTTTATTTTATTAGTTTTTACTCTCATTTTTTATACTTCGGAGTAATTTTGGAGTAATTTTTGCTAACTATATTTGTTATGAAATCAAAAAGAACAAAAGAGTTAGAAATACCTAAAAAAATAAAGTTAATTGTATGGGAAAGAGATAACCGCCAATGTATCTTTTGCCATAGATATGTTGAATGGAATTATGCTAATTCTCACTATATAAAAAGAAGTCACGGAGGATTAGGAATAGAACAAAATATATTCACTGCTTGTTCAGTATGTCATCACGAGTTTGATGATACACCAAAAAGAAAGGAACTGCTACCCATAGCTAAAAGACATCTTATGTCCATGTATGATAATTGGAATGAAAAAGATTTAGTATACAAGAAATGGTATAACAAGTCATAAATGCTCATTCATTGACAAAATAAGGTTAAAATATTAAAGAAATGCTCAGTTTTTTGAAAATACTGCGCATTTTTAAGTGGCAATCTTTTGAAATTTAACCCCGGAAAAAGTGGCATAAAAAAAGAAGTTAACCTTTTCAGCTAACTTCTAAAACTTGAAAATTGCAATAAAATAATCATTGCAGATTCAATATATCATATTCTTATATTTTTAGCAATGTTTAATATCTTTTATATTCATTGCAGCCCATACTTGACCACGAGCCATTAAAACTACCCTATCTCCTTTTATTTCAGATATAGTATATGATTTATCATATTGTTTTAAATGTTTACCAGTATAATTTACTAATCTAGTTGGAACAACTTTATCACCTACTTTAAATTCTTCTGGTGTTAGTGTTGGCTCTGGTTCAACTGGTTCAGTAGGAACAACATCCTCTATTAATTCTGCATTAGGTCTTAATACTGTATATTCATTTGAAAATATTTTTCCGTAACCAGCTTTACCATTATCGTGATAAGAGCTGTTTTGGTCATATAATCTATTTGAATCAACATATATTGCTATATGCCCATAAGAAACACCTTTTATTACTCCTTCTTTAGGAAATACTAAAATATCCCCTTTTCTTGGGGTGGTTACTACACTTCCTAATCCTTCATTTACATAACTTTTTATCCAATTCTTAGCATGCCCTCTAGCTTTAGCTGGTTGTTCTAAACATTGAGAAATATATTGTTGTATTAAACTTACGCATTGGCCTTCTAAGCTTCCGCCTTTTTTTTGCCATGGAACACCTACTCTAGTACCTATGGTATTTATAATAAATTTTTCTAATGATATTTTACTCATTATTTTTCCTCCTTAATTTCATTTAATCCTTTTAATAAGCCTTTATCACTTAATGCTTTATATATACTGTCTGCTCCTATTATTGAAATAACACATACTGCTATAGTATTTTTTATATCTAGTGTTGTAAAAGCTAGACAAAAACCAAAAGATAATAAAACATTAACTACAGCCGACATAATAACTATGGCTGTTCTTTTTTTAAATAATTTTGTTTCTTTAACTTTTTGTACTCCTAACATACCAATAACCCCGCATATTGTACCTACATAAAGTACATTTAATAAATTTTCTATTTGTATCATATTTTTACCTTTCTTTCTATTTTTGATTTTTATAAGCAAAATGCCGGTGCTAGGCTTAGCATACTATTTGAAGTAGTAAATTCAACTGAACCTGATTTGACAATACATAGATGATAGTCAGAATAACCAGCACCAGGGCTTCTTAACCAATATTCAGTGGAATTTCCGCCAATACCATTATTATTAATACGTTTTATTCTATTACTAGTAGTTTTATAATAGTCATACTGATTCCCCTCAAGTTCTACACTACCTTTGTAATATTCATAACTTACTGCACCAACCATCTCAGGATAAGATGTTAAGAATGCTTTATCTTCGGTATCATGACCTGCTCCAGGATTGGAATTATGATTTGCAATATTCTTTTTAATAATTGTTTTAATTAATGATTTTATTATATTTGGTAATGAATTAACAAATGTTTCATTTAGCCATGTACGACGTGGATTTTGTTGATAATTTGGTGTGCTTTGATTTTGCGCTCCTGCTATACCACCAAATTCTATTACTCCATTATTTCCCAGTACTTCTCTACATTGTAAAGTTATTGCTGCTTTTGTTTTACCATTTATAGGTGTTTTCAAATTATCGTGTTCTATTCCTATGATTACCATTGTCATATCTTGAGCAACGTGACTTTCACTTGCTCCCGTAGTCTTAGACATTGCATTTAGGTGCATTATTCTAGTATCCCCAACATGCCAGTAATCACTAATATTTATCTTTCCATTATAATGTGCTTCTAGCATTGCTGCAATTTCTTCATCTGTACCGTCCTTAAATGTTACTATTTTGAGGGGTTTTTCTGCACGATAAATTATTTCTCCAGTATATGCAATACCAGCTATCTTCTTATTATCAACATACCCCCCCCCAGGTGCGACTATTTATGATTATTCCCATATCTTCTCTCCTTTAAAATTTCATTATTTATAGTAAGTTGTTGACTCATCTCACTTACTTCATCAGTAAGATTTTGAATATAGTTTTCCAACTTATGTGAATTATCTGTATAATTTTTTATTGTTGTAGAATTTAACTTTATTACTTCGGAATTGTTGTTTATTACTTGAGAGTTATTTTCTATTACCGACTTAAAAGAGTCCATCATATAATCTTTTTCTTCAGCTCGTTTTAGTTTTAATTCTAAAAATCTTGGAAGATATTTAAATCCTAAAAATAAAATTACTCCCATAATGCAACCATAAATTCCTATATCTTGAATTATTTTTATAATTTCTTCCATTTCTATTCCTCCCATAATAAAAACCACTATGTAAGTGGCTAGATATAAATTTTTATAAACAGAATGCAGGTGCTAAACTAAATATGTCTTCGCCGTCATAACAGTCATGACCACCAGCATTGGTTACCGAACACCAAAAGCGTCCAACACCACTGGCATTACGTGAACTAGGGCTTCTTAGCCAATAAAAACTATTATCTCCTGCAGTACCATTATTATTGTTATATTTTATTCTATTATTAGAAGTTTTCATATACTCATATTGTACTCCTTCCCAATCACTTGGATTAGCTCCACTTAAATAATGATTAAAAATTTCTGTACCAAATACTTCCGGATAGCTTAATAACCATATTTTGTCTTGAGTAATTAATGGAGCTTCATCAGTTTTAGTATGATAAGCTAGATTCTTTTTGTTAACTTCTTTAATAAGCGAATTAAAGGTTGCAGGTAAAGCATATAATAATTCTTCATTAAACCATTCTCTTAAAAGGCTATCGGAATAATTATGATTATCTCTAACTGGTACTAATTTTTTCCCCCAATAATACTCCGATTCGCCAACTCCATTATCACCTAATGTTTCTCTAAATCCTATAGAAACAGCTGCTTTGCTTTTTCCATTTATAGGTGTAGTTAAGTCATCATGATTAAAGTCCATTATTACCATTGTCATATCTTGTGCTGCATGTGATTTTGAAGTGCATACACTCTTTTCTAATTCATCAATATGAACTACTCTAGTATCCCCAACATGCCAGTATTCACTAATATTAATTTGTCCGTTATAGTGTGCTTCTAGCATTGCTGCAATCTCTTCATCTGTGCCATCTTTAAATGTTACTATTTTTATAGGTGGCGCAGCTCTGTATATAACTTCGCCGTTATAAACAATACCGGCTATCTTTTTGTTATCAACATACCCCCCCCCCTAGGCGTTTCCCGTTAATAAATATTCCCATATATTATCTTCCTTCCTATTATAAGCAAAATGCTGGTGCTAATCCACGTAATGACGCACTGCTAGAAAAACTTTTTTCACCTCTATCAGTAATTATACACCACATCGCAGCGCCACGAGAACTAGGACTGCGTAACCAATAGGTATAAGTATCAACATTATAATCATAATTACCTTTTATTCTATTACTGCTTGTCATATAATATTGATATTGTTCACCTTCTAATACTGGACTACCTTCATAATTGCTATAACTTTCATTTCCAAACATCTCAGGATAAGATGTTAAAAATGCTTTATCTTCTGTATCAGGTCCAGCTGTATCATCCGTATGATTAGCTAAATTCTTTTTAATAACGGTTTTAACTAATGATTGAACATTTGTAGGTAAAGCTCCAATAAAAGTGTTATTTAACCAAGTTCTACGAGGATTGCTTGAATAATTGTTATTGTTTGATGTTGATATATTCCTGCCCCAAATAAAGCCTTCTTCAGATTCTCCATCATTACTTAATACACATTTACATTGTAAAGTAATAGCTGCTTTTGTTCTCTTACCTATTTTTTCTTTTAATGTATCATGATTTATTCCAATAATAACCATAGGCATTGTTTGAGCAACGTGTTCTTCATCGCTTCCTGTAGCTATAGGCATTTCATCCAAATACATTAACCTTGTATCTCCTACATGCCAATGGTCTGCTATGTTTATTTTCCCGTCATAATGAGCTTGTAACATAGCTCCTATTTCCTCATCTGTTCCATCACTAAAAGATACTATTTTAACTTTTGGTGTTGATTTTAATACAATTTCACCATTATAGCATAATCCCATATATTTCCCTCCTTTATAAACAAAACGCAGGGGCTAGACCCATACTTCCTCTACTACCATTAAAATTAACTGACCCGCTACTATAAACAACGCACCAAACATAACCTTCGCTGGAGTCGTGATAACTACTAGGACTTCTTAACCAATAAGAATTACTTGTCCCTACTGTTCCATTTTTATTGTTGTATTTTATTCTATTGCTAGAAGTTTTCATATACTCATATTGAGTTCCTTCCCAATCACTTGGGTTATTACCGCTTAAATAATTGCTATATGTTGATGTACCAAATACTTCAGGATAACTTAATAACCAAATTTTATCTTTAGTAATTAGTGGAGCACCACTAGTTGAAGTGTGTTGTGCTAAATTCTTTTTATTTACTTCTTTAATAAGTGGACTAAAGGTAGTTGGCATAGCATTTAATAAAACGTCATTTAACCAAGTTCTTAAAGGATTGCTTGAATAATTATCTGTATCTTGAACAGGCGTATATATTTTGCCCCAATAATATTCGTATTCCGGAGTTCCTTTGTTTCCCATTATTTCTTTAAAACCTATAGTAACTGCAGCTTTATTTTTCCCATTTATCGATTTACTTAAGTCGTCGTGATTAAAGTCCATTATAACCATTTGCATATCTTGAGCAGCATGAGAAGTTGTATAATCTCCACTTTTTCCAGAAGCATTAATATGAACCGTCCTTGTATCACCAATATGCCAATAATCACTAATATTAATTTTCCCGTCATAATGAGCTTCTAGCATTGCAGCAATTTGTTCATCCGTTCCAGTAGCAAAATCTACTATTTCATAACTTGGCTTGCCTTTATAAATCAAATCACCATTATATACTAAACCTAATGGCTTTTCCTCGTTTATAACTAACCCCATACTATCACTCCTCTACCCAATAATATAAATGTTGAGTATCACCAACAGATTGAGTTTTTGCTACTTCTTCACTATCACATTTTACAAGCATGTCATTTGTAAGTTGACTCACTTTAGTTGGAATAGCGCTTTTTTCTGCTTTGTTATTCCAATTTGATATATTTGTAGTAGTTATTGATTTTACATGAGATGGTACTGTTGGGTCGGATTCAGTATAACTTTTTAAATACCCCTCATCATTTTGCAATTGACTAACTTTAGTAGGTATTAATGCTTTTAATGAATTTGTAATTTCTGTTGCTTTATCATTTATAGCTTTATTCATTTCTTCTGTAGTACTGTATTGTGATAAGTCAATTTTAGTAGTACCTACTGCTACCCATTTGTGCGTATCCTCTCCAGTTTTTACCCAGAAACATGCAATATAATATTCATTGTCCGGAATTGAGGCAATCGCTTGTATACTTGCTTTCGTTTGTATCTCGTTGTTTTTTACAAACATTTCTCTATAAAGAGGCTCTCCGTTTAAATTAAATACTTGTGGTTTAACTGTTGGCATATCTTGTAAATCTTGAGCATAATTTACAACATTAGCACTTACTTCTACACTGCTAGGTAAATTTTCTGGTTTAATTAAATAAATAGTAGTTTCGCTTATATTGTCAGTAGGTAGTGTGTCTACTGTTAAAATACTTAAACTAGAAATACTAGCAATTTGTTTGCCAATTTCCGTCATTAAATCTTCTCTGGCTTTGTTTATTTGTCCAGTTAATTGTTTATTAGAATCACTAATTTGTTGTTCCAAGTCATTGGTAGCATTTGTAATATTTTCATTTAATTGTGCTGTTGTGTCGGTAATATTTTTTTCTAACGCACTTGTTTTTGTATTAATATCATCGGTCAAAGTTTGAACTTGTTTATTTACTTCGTCGGTAAATTTTTCTGTTTGAGTTGTTACAGTATTTTCAAATTCACTTGTTTTTGTATTTATTGTTTCTTCTGTTTCAGTTTGGAAATCTTGAATGTCTTGTAACGTCGTTTCAATTTTTCCTGCTTCTGCTTCTATTTTTTTATTATACACATCAAAATTATGATTTAAATTATACGCATCAAATGGCGTAGTTTTATCTGGCAAGTCCTTAAATATTATTAATTCATTTTCCATTGTTATCTCCTTTCATTTCAACAAAAAAAGTTCTTAAAAAGAACCTTTATTTAAATCTCATTATTTTCAAAAACGTCCTCTGCATCCTTATATTTATCTATTGTTTTTAAATATTCATACGCCTGAGTTATTGTTAGTTTGTCATTATAATTTAATTTTTCTAAACTCCCTACTCTATATATTTGTGCTATACTTTTTTCTTGTTTTTCTCTATCTCTTTGGTCTTTATTTAAATAAGAATATATTAATAATTTTGTTTTTCCATTTACTTCATTTTGAATTTCTGCTATTCTATGATAATTTAATATTATCCCATTTTCTAAAATTATTTCTTTTTTTAATGCCATTTTTATTTTCCTTTCTTTTAATATGTAGTACCAATTACAAAGAAATCATTTCTTCTTGATTGATTTGCTGAACTAACCGAACACATAATATAGTAGTGTAATGTAGTAGTATCACTTTGGTCGCGATTACATACCCAACTTAATGAATTAGCTGCTCTATCCGTTACATTAACAACTAATAATTGAGTAAATAAGTTACTAGGCAAGCCCATAGTTATTTCACTACTTCTGTAAACATTTCCACTTTGAGTTGTAACGGAAGTTGTAAATACACTAGTAGTCCAACACATAGCAATATTAGTATTTAATATCCTAGCTATAGTCCAACCTTGACTATAACTTATATCAATCCCATTAATTGCGGAATACATATTATTTACGTATCCAACAGTTGCTGCGTCTGTGTCACTTTCCACAAAATTAGTTATAGTGACTCTTGGTACTGTAATTTGAGAATCAGTAATATAACAAGAGGTATTATTATTGCTACTAATTAATTGTATATTCGGGTTCCTAGAACTATTTGAAGTTCGTAGTTTAATTTCTCCAGTGCTATAATCTGCTTCACTTAACCCTATTTGAACAGCTGGATAACTAGTGTCTTCTCTTCTTATAGTCATTGATGAATCTTGATAATTAGCATACCAAGCATTTTTTCTTCTAAATAAATTTCCTGCAGAATAAAAACTAGCTTCATACATATCTTCACCAAGAGTATCATTTATTAATACTGAAGGAACTCCCGTGTTTCCTTTGTCTACTAATTCTATATTTCCACCATCAATTGTTATATTTTTAGCGGTTCCATTGTTAAATGTTATGTCGCCTTCTTCTGTTAAAGTAAAATTTTTAGAAGTGATTTTTACTTGGTCAACATTAACATTAAATTGACTAAATAAATCATCAGTATTTAATTTTAATGAAACTTCACCTTTTACATTTTGTACTTCGCCATCTAAATTAGTAATTTGTGCATTTACACTTTCAGTAATACTATCAGCCGTTTCAGTAATTTTAGTATTTAAGTCTTGTACTTGACCGTTTACTAAATCAGTAACTTTCCCAACTTCACTTTCTATTTTATCTTCCGTTTGTGTTATACTGCTTCTTAATTCAATTTTAGTCGCAAATAAATTTGTATAATCATTTTGTGTTACGAATTTCCCGTAAATATAAGCATTTGTATATCCATCTAATAATGTAAATTTGTAATCACCCTCTGGTAAATCTAAATCTAAATAAGGCAAATTTTCTATTACTGGAGTATCTAGTACAATTAAATTACCATTTTCGTCAAAATCTATTTTTTTAGTTTTAAAGCATTTCTTTTCTCCATAATTAAATTCAAACTCATCATAATTATTTTCGTCCATGTATAATAACTCTGGCATATCATAATCATAACTAAAATCACCTTCTACTTGTTCTATTCTCAAATAGCTTTTAACTCTAGCATATGTATTATCACTAGGATAAATTGTATATGTTGGATATGTTAAGTCAATATGTTCTCCTATAGGGTGTATTTTTATACTCAATGGCGACCCGCCATATAATTTAGCTATGTTTAGTTCAGCATTTTTCGTTTCGCCCTCTACCGTTAAAGTTGCCGATTCTGAAACTTCTTGTTGTATTTTATCTATATCAACTTCAAATTTAGCTAGTTTTTCGTTCTGGTTTTCTACTTCTTCTACTAAACCAGTAATAGTTTTATTATTATGGTCAACTTGTAACTTAACATTCCTCATTTCTTGTTTTTGGCTTCCTGCTAAGTTATAATTTGTTGGCGAAGTATTTTGAGTATCAGCACCAACAGTAGATTTTATACGACTAGTATTTTCATAATTTAAAATAACACCTTCAAAAGTTTTATTATTTTTATCTATTATTTCTATTGTATCGTTTAAATCTAAATATGAACCATCAACAAAACCTGTTAAAGAAAAAGGTGTTAGATTTAATCCTAAAATATATTGTGCGACTTTTTCTATCATTTCTTCTCTATATAAATCAACAAATGGATTATCCAAGATTTTCCATTCAATTTTATTTTCTTCAATATTAGATGGATAAATAATATCATCATCCATGCCATCTTTTCCTAAAATAATAGTATTTATAACTCCAAATTCATTTTCTCTTGTAAGGTTTTCATATCTTTTTCTAACGATAAAATGGTCAGTAGTTTGTTGTGATTTTATGACTAATCCACCAGTTCTACTTATGAAAGCAATACTTCCTCCTATTTCAGCCATTCTGCTTACTACTTCTCTATAAGTACAATTTTCTAAAAAATTTGGTTGTTTAAATTCATAATCATACCAATTAAAATCTTTCGTTTCTAAAGGAATTCCTAATTCTTCACAAATTTCTTCTATTATTTCTAGACCAGTATGATTAATAGACCAGTCTAACTTGGTTTTATATAGTGCATCGAATTTTATGGTTCTATCTTGTATATTATTAAAAGATATAGTTCGCTTTGTTATATCAGTCGTTATTTTATCAGATTCTGCAATAAAAATCCCTTGTGGAATATATTCTACTTCATTATTAATTAGTAATCCTTTAAAAACATAAATTTCTTTATTTTCAAAATTTAATGAATTATCTAGATCGTAAATATCAAATGAACAAGTTCTTATTGGAAAACTTCCAATCATTTTTTCAGCTTTATGTGATATTTTTGGTACAGTTTTAATAATTTTTCCAGTATATTCTACTCCATCTACTACAATTTTACATTTTGGAATTAATGAAGTCTTATTTTCAATATATTGTTTATATTCTTCAGTTACTTTATACATAAAGTCATCCTACATTATCTACATCCATTTGGATGAACCTTATTTGAAAAGGCTCGGCTATCATTTCATCATTAACTTTTTTCGCTTTTACTGCATCCCCTACTACATACATTGTTTTAGTTACAAAGTCCATTTCTTTTAAATCATAATAATATAACTCTCCACTAGTTTTTTCCAATAACTTTAAAATTTTGGATATTTGTTCTTTACCACGATAGTCCTTAAAATCGTAGGAAACCTTATTAGTTAATCCAACAACGTCCCTATACATTGTTCCATCATCGCTTCTCCCAGAATTTTCGCTATCTAGTTGTGAATATTCATATCCAATATCATCTGCACAAAATACAACACCATCAAATTTAAATTCCGTGTCTTTCAATTAGTATCTCTCCCTTCTATAAAGAAAGAGAAATATCGTTAAACTAGTAACAATATTTCTCCTGCATCAATTTCAGCTTGATTAATTTTCTTTATAATCTTTTTACCATCTTCATATTTAACATTTATTGTTAATTCTAATTCTTGTTTAGAATTTCCACCATTAGTATCTTTAATAGCTCTTACTACTTGACCATAAATTTTACTTTCCGGAGCTATGATTTCTCCTTCGCGCGTATTATCACCAACAATACTTAACTGCGGTTCATTTGGAGGAACCCAAGCACCTTCTGCTAATTTTGGAATTTTTGGAATATTTATTCCTTTACCACCAACAGCAGGTACCCAATCAGGAATTTTTATTTTGTTTAAACCAGAAATAAATCCATTTATTATATCTATTATAAAATTAATTGGTGCCTTTATTATTCCAACTAGTCCATCTACTATATTTTTAAAAATAGTTTTTACTCCATTCCACGCTTTTTTCCAATTACCTGTAAATATGCCTGTAATAAAATCTATAATACCGGTAAAAATACCTATTATGCTTCCAACTGTATCACTTATAAATGCCATTATAGTACCCATTACACCAATAATAGTGCTTGATATTTGACTCCATACTGGTGCTAGAATTTCTAATAAAAATTTGACAATAGGGTCTATAAATTTATTATAAATTTCTAGTGCGTCATTTACTAAAGTACCAACAAAATCACCAACTTTTTCAACTAATTTGCTAATATGTTCATCCCATAACCAACTTAAAGTTTCTAAGAAAGGTGTCACTATCGGTTCAATAACATTGTCCCAAATACTTTGAAATAAACCTATAATATTTGTTACAAATTCTCCTATATTATTGACTAAAGGCGCTCCATGTTCATCCCATAGTTTCACTAAAATACCGCTAAAATCTGTCCATACTTGAGTTATATATTGTATAGCAGGATCAATAGCATCTTTCCAAATTGAATTAAAAACACCACTTACTCCATCAATAATCGGTTGTCCCCATGTTTCTATTCCACTTTGGATAGTTGTCCAAAAATTAGTCCATAATAAACTCATATTTGATAATGAAGTACCAACATTCATTTCAATATTTGTCCAAGTCGTTTGAATATTAGTCCATAGATTTGAACCTAATGTTGTCCAATAATTTAATAAAAACTGTCCATAGGTTGTTACAGCACCAACAAATGCTTGAATTGGAGCTGAATTCCAAATATTAGAAAACACTTCTCTTATTTTCGTAGCAATATCTAATAAACCTGAACTTGTTTTTTCAGCCTCTACTAATGGACTATTATCCATTATTGGTGATGAAACTCCACTAGCTGAAGAATCTCCACCACTAGTTGTATCCTTACTTTTAGTATTTAAAACATTAATCTCGTCCATACTTCCAAAAGCTTTATTTACTTCTTTAGCCGCTTTTTTTGCTGCTGTTCCTGTAGATGCTATATCACTTGCAGTATTAACTGCACTACTTCCTAATCCTGATATACTTGAACTACCTTTTGAAACGACAGTTGGCATTTCTAATCCAAAGGCTTTTAATATTGTTTGAATCGAATTAAATAATTTTGTAACTGCACTTATTGCACTATTTATTATAGGAATAAATAATTGTGCTAATGGTGCAACTACTTTTCCAATAGCTACAGTCATTTGATTAAAGTTAAATTTTAATTGTTGAATTTGACCGCCAAACGTTTTTGTATAAGCTGATGCATCACCAATTTGAAATTTAGTTTCTTGCATTATACCATTATATTCAGCTTCAATTTTTTGAGCTTGCGTCATCGCTGAAGTAGTAGTATTATGAGCAGCAGCCCATTCTTCCCACATTTTAGCTACATTTTTTGTAACACCCGCATTATCAACTAAAATTGAATTTTCATTTTTTAAACCTTCTGTAGCAGATACTACTGCTTCTCCTAAATCATAAGAAGCTTGTCTACCAAAAGCCGCACTATCTTTTAATCTAGTCATTACGTCCTCTATTTGTGAAGTATCATAACCTCTAGCTAAAAGATTTTTATACGCTGTTGCTGTTTCTTCGATTGAAACTAAACCATCTTTAGTGTATTCTTCCACAAATTTCTGAGCTTGAGAAAAAGAATTGCCAGTTCCTTGTACAATACTATTTAAACCAGTAAAAGCACTTTGTACTTTACTAGCACTATCTATACAAGTTTTTGTAAAACTTGCTACTTGTTTTGCTGCAAAAGCTCCTAGAATAAATCCTCCTACTTTTTTCATAGTAGAAGAAAAAGCACTTTCAGTTCCTTTTAAATTTGAATTTAATTGTTTATTATAATTTTTATCATTTAATTCCAAATCTATTTGAACTCTACCAGCACTTTCTTTTGCCATATATCTCACCGCCTATCCAAACATTTTTGAAAATACTTTTGAAATATCTTCTGTTTTTAAATAAATTTTTTCTTTCTTTTGTTTTCTCTTAAAATTTGCCCAATC
>CANQCQ010000011.1 GCA_947589725.1 uncultured Bacilli bacterium
ATATGGTCCACCTCAAGCCGCAATTGCAGGATTTTGTATTGAATATCAAGTTAAAGTAACAAGTAGAGTTAAATGTACAAGTACAATTAATATGCCACCTCCAACACAAGGACCTGTTTGTCAACCTGTACCTTATTGTGTACATACAACTTATACTGCAACACAAGCCGGACCTAGTGAAGAATTTGACGCATGTATAAAGTCATGTGATGGAGGAACTTATTCACAAGCATGTAGTAATAAATGTTATAAAGAAGTATATGAAAATATCAAATATAAACTCAGGTATTGTTAAATTTGTAGCTGGTGGATTACCAACAGGAGGATTCTACACAAGAAGTGGAGGAGCTGTTGTTTGGGTAAGTACTGGACCTTTAAGAAGTAGAAATGGAGCTACATATGCTCAATGGTATATTGATCATGATTTTGGTACAGTAGCTTCTACAGATGAACACAGTGGAGGACCATGGTTTGCTGATACTGGAGGTTTTAGAAGAAAAGATTATGGTAGCTATAACTGTGATGGTAACTGTAGTCATATAGGATGTGGAGATAACACATATTTAACAGCCGAAAGAGCTCAAGCAGATTATGTTCATAATATGAATGAATATCTAGCAGCAATTAATATTTGTGCAGCTGGAGCAACATGTACAACAAAAACAGCAACATTTAAAATAAGTGCAACATATACTGATGGAAACAAAGTTAAACATACAGTTGAATATCCATTAAGTTTAAATGGTAATGCTAAAGATGAATTAACATCAAGAGACGATAATTCAGAAAGAGGAGAAAATAAAAAGGCTCTTAACGGTACAATATTAAGTTACAATGGTTGCTATGGTAGAGGAAGTGCTAAAGACTGGTATCAATCTGAATGGACTTTCCCAGGAACATGGGTTAATAATAAAACTGGTGAAATTTCATTTAAATCACAACCATCTAATACATGGCATGAAGCAAAAAATAAATTCTGTTTACTATTAGATGCTCAAGATGTAAATGAACAATGGTGGAATTATTACATGAGAAATAAACGAGCTAGTTTAAATCAAAATGCTAGTGGTTCATATACAAGCCAAGAATATGATTCAACTTGTCCAAATATAAAAAATCAAAATCAATTACCTACATCAATAGATTGGAACATAAATGCAGAAACTGATGAATTTGGATATCATGGCTGGAAATTTAATATAGCATGTTTCTATGCAATTAATTCTCATGGAACACAAGACTTGGAAAATGAAGATAAATGTGATACATCTCCAGATAACTTTGAAACAAGAACAGTAGATACACTTGATTTATTCCCATCAGCAGATGATAGTGGAGAACAAACAAATACTTCTACAAATAAAACAAAAGTAGGTAGAACACAAGGATTTAACTGGACTCAATCAGCATCAATTACACCAGATAAAAATGATATTTATGCTGTAAATCCTGAAGTTCTAATAGGAAAAATTCAAAATGCTGGAAGAACAATCTATGATGAAGATAAAGAATCTACTTACTTAGATTATGAATTCAATTTAACATCAAGAGATTTAAATAATATTAAGAAAGATAATAGACGTATTGGAGATTATACAAACTGGCAAGGTAAATCAACATATGATGAAAAGACAAAACTTTATATTTATAGCAGTTCTTTATTTAGAAATGGCGGAATAATTTCTGATAGTACAAAAGCTGTTAAATTAGGTAAGTTAGGATGTAACAACCAAGCAAGTGCTAGCAAGTGTGATTTTAGTATAAGATAAGGAGGAATGTAAGATATGAATAAAGGAATGTTAACAGTAGGAATTATTTTATTAGCAGTAATGTCATTGCTACTTATCAATGTATTAAATAACTTTGAAACTGGTGGAGAATTAGATTATTATCTTGTAAAAGAAACAACAGAAGCAGCAATGCAAGATGCAATTGATGTTGAATATTATAGACAAAATTCGCTAATTAGAATCGACAAGGATAAATTTGCCGAAGATTTTATCCGTCGATTCGCTGATAGCGTAGATTCAACAAGAAATTATAATATAAAATTCTATGATATAAATGAAGTACCACCTAAAGTAAGTGTAAAAGTTGATTCACTTACAGTACTAAGTTTTGCTAATTCGGCAGCAGAAATTTCAACTTCTTATGACTCAATTATTGAAACTAATAATATATCTAGTCCACATACTGAAAAAGAATTACAAAATCCTAATAGTGATGTAGGAAAAGGTATTATAAAAAAATAATATAGAAGGGAAAAAGAAAAAATGGGAGATTTGGCAAATACAATAAAAAAGTTTACTTCTAATAAAAATACAGTTACAGTAATTGGTGTGGTAGCAGCTATAATGGTTTTGTATTTTGTATATATAATGAGAGTACATTCTGCTGTTTCACCTATTTCAGTTCCATATGCAAGAGAACAAATATCTCCTGGAACACAGATAACTTCTGATTTAGTTGGAACAAGAGATGTACCACCATCAATGTTAAAAGGTGACGTAATAAGAAATCAAAATGATGTAGTTAATAAATACGCTAGTGCAACATCTGTAATTCCTGAAGGAAGCTTATTTTATGAATCTGCTGTAGTAGAAAAGGAACAAGTTTCTCCTAATGTAATACTAAATTATCCAACAGGATATGTATTATATAATATGGCAGTTACTACGGCTACTACCTATGGTAATTCAATGTATCCAGGGAATTATATTGATATTTATCTAAAAGCAGTAAATAAAGTATCATCAGATGATTTATTAACAGCTGATGCTGATAAAGTAATGTTAGGTAAATTAATTGAAAATATTAAAATCCTAGCAGTAAAAGATTCGGCAGGCCAAGCAGTCTTTTCTGACTTAGATGAACAAAAGACTCCATCAATGATTGTATTCGCAGTACCAGAAGAATACTACATTTTATTAAAAAAAGCTGAGTACTTAAGTGCTTATGAATCAACATTAATTCCTGTTCCAACAAATGAAAGTCTAAAAGATTCACCAAAAGAATTAAAACTATCAAGTACTAGCTTACAAGATTGGATAAATAGAGTTACTATTTGGACAGATCAATAAATTAAAATTGGCATATTATTATGCCTTTTTTTATTTATAAATTCAATAAATAAAAAAATTGATTCCAGAGATACAATTGACATTTTGGGTAAATATGCTAAAATTAGAATAGGGAAAATAGAAGGGAAGAATAAAAATGGGAAACATAATTCAAAGTTTTAAAAAATTAGTAACTAGTAAAAATGCAGTAACAATTTTGGGCGTAATTTTTTCCTTATTTATAATAGTTATAAGTTATAATCGAAGAATTAATTCATCAATTAATCCCATAACTGTTCCTTATGCCAAACAACGTATTCCATGTGGAGTTCAAATAACATCGAAAATGGTTGGTACTACTAATGTTCCACCAACTATGCTTGATGAACAAGTTTTAAGAAATGTTCAAGATGTAGTTGATAAATATAGTAATGCCGACACAGTAATTCCTGAAGGAAGTTTATTTTATAAAAGAACAGTAGTAGAAAAAGATGATTTACCAGCCAATATAATTTTAGATTATCCATCTGGCTACGTATTATATAATATGGCCGTTACAACAGAAACAACATATGGTAACTCTATATATCCTGGAAATTATATTGATATATATTTAAAAGTAGAAACAAAAGATATAGAAGGTTATTCTAGACCATCAGAAGAAGATCGAGTTATGCTTGGTAAATTATTATCACACGTTAAAGTTATTTCTGTAAGAGATGCTGATGGATTGCCTGTGTTTGAAAATCTTGAAGAGACACGAAGTCCAGCAATGATTATCTTTGCAGTACCAGAAGAGTATTATATATTACTTTCTAAAGCTTCATTTTTAAGAACATATGATTCTAAACTTATTCCAGTTCCAACAAATGAAAGCTTAAAAGACTCTCCTGGAGAAGTAGAAATGTCAAGTGAATCATTAAAAGAATGGATTAATAACGTCACAGTTTGGACAGATAATTAAAAGGGGTGATATAAGTGAATGAAAGTATATTTGATAAATTAGATTTTGGTCCTTTTAGACCTTTATTAGAAGATGATGATATTACCGATATATCTTATGATAATGGAGGTCAAATATGGATTCGTTCCTTAACACAAGGTTCAATGCGTGTTGAAGTTGAAGGGGCAACGCCAGAATTTGTTGAAAAATTAGCTTTTCAATGTTCTAACGTTATGGGAACAACATTTAATAATGCAAAACCTTTTTTGGATGCTGAATCTGCAGAACTTCGTATGAACTTTGTTCATCAGTCTATTGCTACAAATGGTATTGCCTTAGTTATTCGTAAAACTCCAGCTAAGATAAGACTTGAAAAAAGCAAATTACTAAGTGAAGATTATTTTACAGAAAACATTCATGATTTTTTAATGAAATGTGTAGAAGGACACTGTAATATTATGGTTGCTGGAGAAACTGGTTCTGGTAAAACAGAATTTGTAAAATATTTAGCATCTCATACTAAATCAAATGAAAAAATAATAACAATAGAAGATACTCTAGAATTGCATTTGGATAAGATATTCCCACAAAGAGATATTGTTGCGATGAAAACAAACAATGTTGCAAGTTACTCTGATGTATTAGTTACTTGTATGCGTCAAAATCCTAAGTGGATTCTACTATCAGAAGTGCGTAGTGCCGAGGCTGTATCAGCTGTACGTAATTCAATTTCATCTGGACACAATATTTTATCAACAATCCATGCCGATAAAGCATCTGCAATTCCTTATCGTCTATACAGTTTAATGGAAACAGATTTGGATGTTAATCAGTTCTTAACTACTATCTATCGTTATATTCAAATTGGAGTTCATATAAAAGCTTTTTATAGTAAAGAGTATGGTAAATTTCATCGTGAAATAGATGAAGTTACTGAATTCTATGTTGATGAGGATAACAATCCAGTTTCTCATACTATTTATAAAAAACAATTTGGTAAGGAAGAAATGATAAAGCCAAGTAATCACTTGATTGAATATATTGAAAATCAAAATATAGATATAAGTAGTATAGTTAAAGATTTGCCAGCAGAAATGGATGATTTTGATGCTTTAATTAAACAAGAAAATCAAGTAAATAATTCTTCCAAGGAAGTGGCTAATCCAAAACCTGTACAACCATCTCAACCAATAAATAATAATAATAATAATTCGACAACAGTAATTGGAACACAAGTTGCTCAACCAAACCTAGCAAACTCTCAAGTTCCAAAAGTAGTATCTCCACAGCAAGCCATTCCACAACCAAACACAATCCCACAATTACCAAATAATTAGGAGGTCGAAATTATGTACATAGAAGAATTGTTCATAATTGCAGTTTTTGCCTTAGCAATATATTTATATAGAAATTATAAAGGTGAAAATGTTGGAAAATATGTTACAAATCAAGTTCAAGGTATGTATGAAAGATTTGCTCCATACTCATTTAAAGTAGTAAGAGAAAAGACTAAAGAATTAGGTCAAGAATATACTGTAAGACAATATACAATTCAAGTTGTACTTATAGCAGGCTTTGCAGGAATAGTTACATATTTATATTTTTATAATTTAATTATAAGTGTAATTTATATGATAATTGCTGTAATGTTTGTTCCATATCTTGCTTATTTAAGATGTAATAAAGTTTATTCGGAATTTATTTTTGAACAAATTCAAGTATATACTTCCAATACAATTATGGAGTTTGCAACAACTCAATCATTTGTTAAATCTTTAGAGGGAGTCAGAGCATCTGGCGTATTAGAAGATCCTGTTTTAAGTGATGTAAGTCATATGATAGATTTAGCTTATAAAAATGGTACAATTGATGAATCTCTTGATTATATGTCAAAATTGTATCCTTATTATATAGTTAAAAATATGCATCAATTATTCTTACAAATAACTAAAGAAGGAGCTAGAAATACAGCTGATTCATTAGATAATATGCAAACAGATATCGACATGCTAATTGAAAGTGTTTATCGTGATAGAATTGAAAGACAAAATTTCCATAAATCATTTTTACAGTTTGGTATAATGCTTTATTTAATGGTTATGTTAGTTCAATATTTACTTGGTCGTGAAACTTATCTTTTATTACTTGATAAATGGTTTATCCAAGTACTATTGCATTTAGTTATTATTATTAATACATTTTTCCTTTTAAAAGGTGAAAAATATTACAATGAAAATGTAGGAGCTGAATAATAATGGAGATATTAATTGTAGGAGCAATAATTATTTATGTATTAATATACAATAATACAATTGATAAAAATAAATTTTTTGCTGATAATCAAAAATATTTTGAAATGATTAGAGAAGAAGATTATACTTTTTTAGTTTATGCTAAATATGGTGAAGATGCTGATGCAGATCAACTATATTCAAAAAGAGTATCTTTTGCTCTTATTATGTTTTTTGTAATACTTGCCCTAACAATGAGTGGTGGAAGTTCATTAGAATTAATAAATTCACAGTTTTTCTTAAATTTGGTATTATCAGCCGCTGTAGCATTCTTAATGTTTAAGGTACCATATTTTCAATTAAAAGGATATTATAAGTCTCATTTGCATGAAATTGATATAATGTTGCCATACTATTTAAAGAGCTTAGAAATTTTAATACAACATTATACAGTTCCAGTAGCAATAGGTAAATCTATAGATGATGCTCCTGATATATTTAAGCCTGGTCTACGTAAAATGATTGATAGAATTAATGCAGGAGATTCATCAGTTGATCCTTACATGGAATTTGCCAATACTTATCCAGTTAGAGATTCAATGCGAATGATGCGTTTACTATATCGTTTAGGAATTGGTTCTCAAGAAAAAAAGCAAGATAGATTAATGATGTTTTCAAGAACAGTTTCATCTTTACAAAATAAAGCTCGTGAAACAAAATATAAAGAGAGATTAAACTATATGGAGCAACAGACTATGGTAATGTTAGTAGTAACTGGTGTAGGTGTAATGCTTATAATTTTAATCTCAATGATGATGATGTTTAGCTTATAAAAATATTGTATTTAAAAAAAATATTTGCTATAATGACATTAGACTAAAGGAAGGATGTGAAAGTTAAATGAAAGCAGCTACAGGTGAATTACAATTAACAGTAATTACTATGATTGCTATTGCAGCTATTATTGGATTCTTCTGGCTATTATGGCCAACTATTCAAAACTCTATTTTCAGCCAATGGAGTAACATTAGCAGCGACTATACTGGAACAGGATATATAGTAACAAGAAAATAGGTGATGCTAAATGCGTGATGCAATAGGTGGATTAGTAAACATCGTAATTATAGTAGTTTTCTTAGTAATAGTATCTGGATATTTAGCATTTAATGTAAATTATACGAAAGCATTCAGAGTTAAAAATAAGATAATAACTACATATGAACAATATGAAGGAAATTGTGATAATGATAGTTCTGCATGTATGCAACAAATTACTGAATATATGCAACAAATTGGTTATGATATGAATAATACTCCAAACATTAGTGGATATAATTGTAGAAGAGGTTTCTGTGTTAAAAGAGTCGATTCTAAATCCACAACTGGAGGAATAGCAGATAATGATCAATACTATTTTAAAATTGTCACACAAATAACAATAGATATTCCTATAATAAAAAAAGTTATGGCTGGAATGAATGTATTCCAAGTATCAGGAGATACTAAGTCATTTAAAGTAAGAGTAAAAAATTAAGTTGTGAGGGGCTGATAGAGTGAATGTACTTGTTATGAATGAACAACAAAGTCAGTTACAATTATCAGAAATTGATATAATTAAAAGTGTAACTGGACAGTTCGAAGCAAGTGAAATTGTTAGTATGTTTAAAGACTTCTTCTTTAATAAGTTGATTTTAGACGTAACAGCTCTAAAAGGATATGATATGCCGCTCACATATAAAACAGTAGTAGACGGTTTAAATCCAGATAAAGTCATCTTTTATTTTAAAGAAGGAAGTGACTTATGTACATCTGGATTTTTGTCACGTTTAATAAATTATGGTATTTATAACTTTACTACTAATCTAGAAGGTGTAAAATATTTAGTTAAAAATACAAATACCTTAAAAGATGTTGAAAATATTTTAAGTCTAGTTGAAAATAATAATTCACAGTTAAATGTGGAAAAAAATAATTCAAATTCTGAAGTTGTTAATAATGTTGTTTATGAACCAATTAATAACAAGAAAAGAATGATTATAGGCTTTGAAAATATTACAACAAATGCTGGAGCAACATCTTTAATTTATATGTTAAAAAAAGAATTATCAATAACTTATAAAGATAGAGTAGTTGCTATAGAAATAGATAAATATGATTTTTTATCATTTAAAGATGAGTCTATGATTTCAACAACTTCTGAAGATATAAAAGACACTTTAGCAAAATATAATGATAAAGATATTATTTTAATTGATTTAAATAGTTGTAAAGTTAATGATATATGTAAAACTATCTATTATTTGATAGAACCAAGTACAATAAAAATAAATACTTTAATGCGTAAAAATAAAAATATTATTTCTTCATTAAAAAATAAGAAAGTAGTCTTAAATAAGAGTTTATTAACTGAAAAAGAAGTATCAGAATTTGAGTATGAATCAGGGTTAAAAATTCTTTATAATATGCCACCATTAAATGATAGAAAAAGAAATGCTGTAATAGCTGACTTCTTAAAAAAAATTAACTTAGTAAGTGATAAAAATGCAACTGAGAGTTCAGGAAAAATATTTGGTTTATTTAGAAAGTAATTATTTGACAAAACAATGTATATAATGTATTATATTCTTATCGGAGGAGAGATGTGTATGGCAAAATTATTCCAAATTGGAGCTGATCACTGCGGAGGCTTACTTCCTATCGTTAGAGTACTTAGAAAAGGTGTATATCCATTAGTTCAAATTTTTATTCCAATAATATTAATAGTATTTGGAGTAATTGACTTAGGAAAAGCTGTAATTGCTAGTGATGAAAAAGAAATAAAAGCAGCTCAAAGTAGATTAATAAAAAGATGCATTTATGCCGCACTAATATTCTTTGTAGTAACAATTGTTACTTTAGTTATGAATATTGTTGCATATGGTGGAGAAACTGATGTTAATACTACAGATTGGAAACAATGCTGGAATGAAGCAAATGAATAATTAAAATAAATAGCAAATGCGTATCAAACGAATTGCTATTTTTTTTTTGTAATGATATAATTAATATGTTAAATTGTTTGTGGAGTGATAACGTATGAAAAAAATACTTATAAATCTAGCTTTATTGTTAGCACTTATATTAATAAATCCAATTAATTCTTATGCAAAAGAAATTAACTATTCAAATGAGTTATCGTTAACTAATGTAAATAGTGTAAATACATATAGTGGTACTAATAATTTAATTAGTATAAGACACTCTTTGGAAGATGATAAATATTACAAAAATTGTAAAGATACATTTTTAGGTGATCCTGAAGATACTAAATCTGTTGCTTGGTTAATCCAGCATCTACTTAATTATTTAAAAATATTAGCTCCTATGATAGTACTAGTATTAAGTGGAATAGATTTTGCTAAAGCTATTATTTCCGGTGATGATGAAGTATTACAAAAATGTTATAAAAGATTAATAACAAGATTGATTTTAGCACTTGCTTTATTCTTCGTTCCAGATATTGTAAAAATGCTTCTTGAGATATTTGGATTAATGGGTGATCCAATCTGCGTACTAAAATAAAACTTGATTATATAAAAGAGGTGATAAAAACATGAACGGAGAACATAACTTCGTAATGGATGCAATCAGAAGCGTATTTGGTGCAATAGACTGGATATTGTTTTCTATATTAAAATGGGCATATGAAATATTTTTTGATATTACCACTTTAGAGTTTTTTTCTAATGAAACAATAAAAAATTTTTACTCACGAATTCAAGTAATATTGGGAATATTAATGGTATTTAAATTAAGTATTTCTATACTTCAAGCTATTGTTAATCCGGATAGAGCATCTGATAAAAACAATGGCTTTTCAGCTATCATCACAAGAGTAATAACTTGTCTTGTAATGCTAACATTACTAGTACCAATAAATATTGCGAAACCTAATAATGATTATGAAATCCAACTTAACAATAATGGATTATTATTTGGAACTTTATATTCTTTACAAGAAAGAATTATGAGTAATAATACTGTAGGCCGATTAGTTTTAGGTAATAGTGCTTCTAAAAGCGGTCAAGATCAGTCCAAAGATTTAAAAACTGCAAGCATTGAATTCACTAATACTATTTTAAAAACATTCATAACAATGAATCCAAATAAGGACTGTAGTGGTTCAACAGCTTATAATATCTATCAGGAAGATAATAAAGATACAGTTCAAAAAATATTAATGATGGAAATAAATTCTCAATGTGATAAAAATTATGCTTTATTTTATTATCCAATTATTGGTGGAGCTGTAGCTATTATATTTGCAGTAATAATAATAGGTTTTTCCATAGATATTGCAGTTCGTGCTTTAAAACTTGCTGTTTTAAGACTTATTGCACCAATTCCAATAATTAGTTACCTAGATCCTAATCAAGAAAAAAAAGGAGCATTTGGTAATTGGGTTAAAGCATTAACTTCAACATATCTTGATTTATTCTTACGATTAGCAATAATATTTTTTGTAATTTTCTTAATTAAAGATATTAGGGAAAATGGTATAGTATGGGCCGATGATCCAAGCGATCCAATAATAAAAGCCTTAGTTTTTATAATTATCTGTCTTGGTTTATTCTTCTTTGCAAAAGAAGCACCAAAGTTTATAAAAGATGTTTTAGGAATAAGTGGTGCCTCTCAAAATATTGGTTTAGCTTCAATATTAGGTGGTACAGCAATGGCTCTTGGTGGCGGAGGTCTAGCTGGCTTTGGTTTTGGAGCTATGAACGCAGCTAATTCTCAAACAGATGCGATAAATCAAGGAAAATCTGTTCCACTTATGGGAGCTTGGTCATCCAATAGAGATTTAATGGCCAACATTAGATCTAATGATAAAGATAAACGTGGTGGTATTGTAGGTTCTCTTCAAGACCGCTTAAATTATAATGTAAGAGAGAGAAACATGACTCGTCTAGGTATGAGTAAAAAAGATCTTGCTAGTGCAAATTATGCCAAAGATTTAGCTGAAGAAAGATTAGCTGAAGCACAAGAAAGATTAGATTTTGCTCACCAAAATTTAATGACAAAAGGATCAAATGCAACACAAACAGATTTCGATGTATATCAATCTGCTTATAGAGCTCGTAATTTGGCTCAAGCAGCTGCTGAAAAAGCTTCTAAAACAGCCGACAAAATGGACAAATTTAGAGCCCAAGCAGGAGTTGCTAAAACAATCGAGGCTGAAAGAACTAAAAATTATAGGTCTGACTTAAAAGTTAAAACCGGAGATAGATATTATCAATATGATACAAATAAAAATCTTGTTCCAGTTAATGATTCAGTAATAAATGATAAAAATATAAAAGCTCAATACGATAGCAAAGTTAATGAAGGAACTTATGTAAAATATGAAAGAGCAATTGATAAAAACGGTAATTTTGTTGATATGTCTAGTAAAGATGCTTCTACACAGGTTGCATATAAAACAGATATTAAAGGAAACAAAGGAACTGTTGATGATAGTCCATTTTCTGGTTCTCAAGGTACTGGATCTCCAAATGGTCATAGAAGATTATAATTAAAAGTAAAGGGTGTGTGATATAGATGAATTATTTAATACCAGCCAATACAAAAAGTGGAAAATTAATATTGGGAATATTTAAACCTTTTGATTTAGCATTATTTTGTACTGGTATACTAATTACAATGGCTTTACTAGCATTTATGCCTTTAAACTCAACGTTAGTTACAATATTAGTACTATCTCCTGGAGTTATTTGTGCATTTCTAGTAATGCCTGTTCCTTACTATCACAATATGTTGACGATTATTATTGAACTATATGAATTTATAACATCTAGACAAACTTATCGTTGGAAAGGATGGTGCTTTAAAGTTGGCAAAAAAAATAAGTAGTGGTTTTACAGAAGATTGGTTACCACTAAAAGGTATTCAAAATGGAATGATCATTACAACTAGTAATGATAAAGTTACCGGAGTAAAAATTACTCCAAGAAATATATTTATCTTAGATCCTAATTTACAAGATAATATTTTAATAAGTTTAAAAAATTTTTATAATATGTTAGATTTTGAGTTTTGGTTAGTAGTTGCTGATAGACCAGTAGATATTTCTGTTTACATGTCTCAATTACAATTACTATACAATGAAAGTCCAACTCCAGCTATTAGAAAATTGATTATGCAAGATATTAATAAGGGACAAAGCTTTATTAATAATAATATAGTAGATACAGAATATTATATTTTATTTAAAGATAAAGATCCTGATTTATTACAAAAAAGAGTAAGACTTATGATTAATGGTTTAGCTCAATGTGGATTAAATGCATCTCAAGTAAATAATAGTGATTTAAGAGTAATTTTAGAAAATTTCCTTAACGGAGGAGTTTCTACAGAATTTGGGACGGTGATGAGTAATGTCTAG
>CANQCQ010000012.1 GCA_947589725.1 uncultured Bacilli bacterium
ATTCAAAAGAATTATAATCTTGATAGTGTTGATGATGATGGTCAAAATGAACAAGATGAAATATTCTTAACACAAACATTAGAAATTGCTAAGAAAACAGAATCTAACTTTGTAGCGAGACATTTAACAGTTCCAAAGAGAGTTCCAGATGGTGACAAAGTCTTACTTACATTTGAAAATGAAGTATTATCTTATGAAGATGTTTCTAAGGTAAGAATTGATGGAGTTGACTATGATGTTACAAAAGATGGAAACACTTATAAAGTTGAATTAACTCCAAAGCATAAAGGATATAATACAATTTATGTTGAAAGTGTTGTTATAGGTAATAAAACATTTAAGGTTAATCGTAATTTAACTTATGTCTATGAAAATATTATTCCATCAATTGATTTTGCTAGTGATATTCAAGAAAATCTAAATGAAAATTTAGGAATTATTGAATATAAGATTACCGACCCAGATAATTCTATTACGAAACTAACTGCTTATATGAAAAATAGTGCAGGTGCTTTAGTAACTACACAAGATGTTGAATTAAATTCTAATAGTCTTAGTATGTTATTACTAAGAACTTATAGATATACAATAGAATTAAAAGCTGAATATGATATTGGTGATGGAAAGACATTTGAAACAATTTCATTATTTTCTAAAGAAAAAATTTCAGATCCTCGTGTTAATATTATCGAAGAATATTCAGAAGAAGAAATTGCTAATAAGGGTGAAGATGTTTTATTAACATATAAAATTAATACTAATATAGATCAAGAATTAAAGAGAATCTTTATTGGCGACTTTAGTTATGCAGCTAAAAAGTTAGATAATGATCTTTATCAAATAACTGTTCCTGCAACTAAGGGTGCTGGTCCAGTAACATTTAGAGCAACTAAGATGCAATTTGGAAATTCATACTATGATGTTGATGATCCAGATCCTGTTGTTGTAACAATACGTAAAGATATTCCAACTCTTACACACTTTGTGATAGATGAATCTACAAATAAATTATCATTTAAGATTAATGATGAAGATAAATCAATAGTCCTTGATTCTACACTTAAAATTACTGATGGTACTACAGAAATAGTAAAACAATTAGATAAAGAAAAAAGTGATTTTGAATTTGATATTAAAGATTTAGGACTTGTAATTGGTAAAAATTATAATGTCAAAGTAAATTCTACATATAATTTGTTAGGTTCAGAAAAAGCAAAAACATCTAATGAAAATGTTGATATTTTTGAAAAGAATATTAAGTTAATTGGTGATGTAGATTATGGCTTTGATTTCAAATTAAATTATGATTTATATTTAATGAGTGTTAAACAAGTTCTTCAAATTGGATTTAAATCAAGTAATAATTTTGGCCTTTTAGTTCAAAAAGTTATTATTGATGGAGAAGAATATAATGTAACTCATAAAGGTGATATTAAGTATGAAATTGATTATCAAGCAAAAAGCATTAATACTAATTCAATAACTATTGATAAAGTTATACTTGAAAATAATAAAGCTTTTGATATCAATAAAGATGTAGCATTATACATTCAACCAATGGATGCTTCAATATCTATTAATCAGTTCTCTGAAAACTTAGAAACTCAAAAAGTTAAGTTTGGATATAAATTAGATGATGTTGATGGACAAATTCAATCAGAATTAAAATTTGTGCTTAAAGATTTTGAAGGAAAAACTCTAGAAGTTCAATATGCAAAAACTGATGAAGAAGAAGTAGAATTTAGTATTCCAAATCCACCAACTGCAAAATATCGCATTGAAGTTTATGCAGATAAATTGATTATTACTGACTTTGTTATGGAAGATCAATTCTTAGGTTCTGCTGAATTTGATTCAGTAATAAATACTTCAATTAGAAGTAGTAGTGTTTCTACTTATTATCCTAAGAAAGGTGAAATTATTTCTATAGATTATGCAATAAGTAGTTCTAAAGTAGTAACTATTGATCCTGAAGACCATTCAAATCAAGATAATGCTGTTAATATTACTACTCTTGTTATTAATGGAAAACCTTATCCAGTAGAATTACAAAAGAATGGACATTATAAAGTTTATTATACTGTTCAAGATGAAGATGGATTAGAAGATATTAAAGTTACTCAAGTAAACTTTAGTAATGATACATCAGAGTTATTTACAATATCTAATACTGTAGATGTCTTAAAAGAAGAACCATCTATTGTTAATTTCAAATCAGAAAATGATCTAAAGAATAACAAAGTAACATTTACTTTTGATGTCTTAGATCCTGATAAAGTATTAGGTAGTGATGCAATATATGCAGAGTTTAATGGTTTAAAACAAAAAGTAAATGTTGGAGAAAACAAATTAGTCTTTGATGTTGAACCTGATAAATTATTAACATTTACTGTTAAAGCAGAATTTGATTTAGACAGTAACTTATTAAATAATGTAACTACAGATCAAAATGTATATAAAGATCATTCAATCTTTGAGAAACCATTTGTTTTAACAAGTGATTATAATGTTACATTCAGTGATATTAAAACATTTAATAATCAAGGAGATGAGATTAAATACTTCGAAAAAGGAGAAGATATTAAAGTTTCATTTAAAGCAGAAGCTAAACATTCATTATATCCAACTGCTATTAAAGTTGATGGAGTAGAATATGAATTAGAAAAATTAACTGATGATACTTATACTATAACAATCAAAGGATATAAAGATGATGGCGTAATAAATGCTTCTATTGAATCTGTTAGATTAAATAGTGGAAATGTAGTAAATATTAAGAATCAAAATATATCATTTGAAGTATTAAAGGATGTTATTAAAGTTGATTCCTTCAATTGTGAAGAAGTTACTACTAATGCTGATCAATTAAAATTAGATATTGATATTACTGATAATGATAAGACTAATGGAAAAGTAAAAATTGAAGTAAAAGATGAATTTGGACATGATGTTGAAGTAATTGGAAATACAATCTTATCTTTAGGAAAGAATACAATTACATTTACAAAGACAAATGCTTATAAATATTTTGTAGCAATCTATGCTTCATATGATAGAGATACAAATAAATTTGACAGTATAACTAACTATCATGAAAATGAAAGAATTTACTATAAAATTATTACTACTGTTAATCGCTATATTGAGATGAAAGATATAGTAGATGTACAATTGTTCAATTATGGCAGTGATGGTAGTGTTCAAAAGATTAATAGTTTAAGTCTTGATGATTTAGATGTTATTAGTAATAGTTTAGTTAAAGTTACTATGAAAGATTTACCAACTTTCTACAGTGAAATTAAGAGTTATAAAGTAGAAGAAGGAAAATTAAAATTAACATTAAGTTATGAAGATGCAATGGTATATACTGATAATGAGTTAAAACCATTAGTTGTTGAATTAGATATTTTAGAAGATTCTAGTTATTCTTATAAAGGCTCATTTAAATCATTAGTTGATGAAATGAGAAAAGATCCTGATGGTACATTTGTATTAAATAAGGATTATGATTTAGATGATTATACAAGTAATACTAATACATTAATTGATTTTGAATTTAGTGGTGTAATTGAAGGAAATGGTCATACTATAAGTAATCTTCATAAGCCTTTATTTAAGACTTTAAGAGGAGCTCAAATTAAAGATATAGTATTTAAGAGTTCTCATTTTGGAGCTGCTGTTACTAGTGAAAAAGCTGTTGTTTCAATAAATGCATATAATAGTAAGATATTAAATGTTCACATTGATGGTGTTACTGCATATGGTGGAAATACTCTTGCATCATTTGTTATAAGAGCAAATGAAGATACATTGATTGATGGATGTAGTGCAACAAATATTAACTTCTATACAACTTATACAAGTCAAAATATTAGTGGTATTGCATCAAATGTTAATAAATCAACAGTATCTAACTGTTATGTTCAAGGTAATATTACATCATCATGGAAATATGCTAGTGGTATTACTTCATATGCTACTGATGCAGAAATAACTAATAACATAGTTAATATGAGAATTACACCATACTTTAGTCATAGAGATGACGAAGGTAGTGGAGGTTTAGTAGGTAGAGGAACAGCTCAACTTAAAAACAATATTAGTTTATTAAATTGTGGTAATAATATTTATACAGTTTATAATGCTAAGAGAGTTACTTTAAAAGCAGGCTCAGTTAATAATTATCAATTAGCTAATAGTACTTCAGTTAAGAATGAAGATGCTGCAGTATTAGATGTTTTAGAAGAAGATATTAATACTGATTTATTCCAAAAAATGGCATTTGATTCTGAAGTATGGAATATTGACGATGCATCAATTGATAATTTACCAGTACTAAAGACTGTTACATCATCATTTAGTGACAATGGTTCAAAACCAGTTCATTCTAATGTATATATTCCAGATTATGATAGATTATCTAAACTAGGTGCTTATGAAGAAGAAAGAGAATTCATCTATCATAATATGTATAAATTAATGCCATTCTTTGATGCTAAAGATTTAGTAACTGATGGTAATAAAATAGATTTAGATAGTTCTTTAAATAAGAAAGCTATTAAGTATGTTTTACCTCTTGATAAGAATGGAAAATTAGTATCTATTCTTACTACAGAGAATTATGCCGATTTAGGTTATATTGATATAGTATTTGAAGATGGAACTACTGAAAAACATTCAATTGATTATGATGATTATTATGGAAATGTTGTTTCATATGTTGTATCTGATTTAAATGTTGGTTATAACTATAACAAATTTGTAGTTAATAAAGATGCTAGTGTAATTCAAAAATTAGTAGAAGAAGCAACTAATTATACTTATGATCGTGATTTAGATCCATTAACTAAGGGTGAAGATAGTAGATTATATAAAGAGTTCTTTGAGAAATATACAAAGAATGATATCGAGGCATTTGTTGAAAAATCATTAGTTAATTCTGGATATATGCCTACATTTGATAGTGATATTCTAGATAACTTAATTATGCAAAATATCTCAGATAATAATAAATTAAAACAAATGCTATATACTTATAACTACTTCAAGTGTTGGTATAATGTTGATTTCAATGGAATTAATATGGCTGATACTATTATGTTCCATGCTGATGATATGTTTGATATTGGAATGACTATGTCTAATATATCTGAAGAACTTGTAAATAGTGGAGCAGGAACAGGAGCTACTGGTAGTTTCTATTCTAATAATTTAGCTAAATATACAAGAATTAATAATTTAGGTTACTTATTTGATTACTACATTAATGGATTTACTGATTATGATTCTAGTGATGATTGGTTTAAAGATTATTGGAAAGGTGGAATATACGAAGAAGTAGATATTGGTTATAGTGATACACTTTATACATACTTTGATCATTTAAGAGCTAATGGAAATGTCCAAAACTCATTCTTACCAGCTTTAAATGTTCCAGAAAATTCTATGTATATTCTTACAATGCCTACTCAAGTAATGTATGGTTCTTTAAGAACTTATGTAAAAGATCCATATGCAACAGAAGCTAAGGATGTTCAAGATTTCTTAACTAATATGGAAAAGACTAAGCGTCAAGCTAAAAACTTCTATACATTTGCTCATACATTTGTAGGAGCAGAATATATGAATCCATATCATGATGTTAACTATGATATGAGAAGTACTTATGATGAAAATGGAATTGTTGTATTTAATAATCCAGGACAAACTACAGAAAATTATCATAAATACTTTGCAGAGGCTGTAGGTAAGTGGCCAGCTTCTAATGGAACAGGAGCTTATGCAAATGGAGCTGAAACATATTGGGTTACTATAAAATTAATCGGATCATTTAATGTTGCAACTCACGAATCATTACACAATCAAGATAGTAAAGTATTCTTAAAAGCATATGGACGTAGAGGTGATGCCGAAGATTATACTGCGGGTAACTTACAACAATACTTTAATGATGGTTGGATAAGTCCTAATGTTATGGAAGATTTTGATTATAATTCAACTATTACTCAAAACTTTACTATGGATCGTGTAAGCAACAACAATGATTTAAAAGATTTCTATTCTAAATTAATTGAAGCAAATGATTATTTAGATTACATTGAAGCTCAAGCATTCTTAGAGTTATCACCTGAAGAACAGTCTAAGTTGTGTGTTCAAGTTTATTATCCAAAACTAGAAAATGAATCTGAAGAAGTTAAGAAAGCTGGAGACTCGACTGTAGGTTATCGTTTACTTAATGCAGATGAAATAAGAAGTATGGGTCTTCATACTATGGCAGATTTATGGGATAATCAAATAATGTTGCGTCCTGGTGTTAATAAAACAATTACAAGTGGTCCGGGAGCAAGCACTGATTCAATTTATAATATTCGTTGGTATCAACCACATGCTGATAATAGTCGTCCAGATGGTCCTAACTTTAAATGGTTAGCTTGGGAATTTGCTGGAATTGGTGGATATTATGATGGTTATATGGCTTACTTTAGTCAAACTTACATAGGAAAAAATACTAAAGATCCAAACTTAAAAACAACAGATTTAATAGCTTTACGTTATATTACTCAAAATCCAACTAATACATTCAGAGATTACAAATTAGGACGTTATGAATTGATGAAGAGTAAGTGGGGTAATGATGATTATGTTGATGAGGATACAATTAAAGAAGAATATAAGAAAGCTTTAATTGCCGATACTAATGATAAGAAGAGAGGCTTAGGTCAAAGTACTGCTGTTAAGAGAAAATATTATTTATATCTTAAGAGACAAACTAATGACTTTAGAATAAGTATATTTGATAAAGTTAATAATAAAATTAACAATATTGAAAACTTTAATGAAGTTGTATTAAATTATCAAGACAACATCAAATTAGATGATGATATTTCTCAAACAGAAATAGATAAAGATGAATCTAAGACAAACTCTGACAATGAAGATGCAGAAAACAGTGAAGAAAAATCACAAGAAGAAGTAGTCACTGATGATAAAAAAATCATTGTAGAATAATAAAAAACAGTTAATTAATTTTTGATATCTCCTCTTTGGAGTTTACATTAATTAATATTAACTGTTTTTTTATTTATTTAATTTTATTAGGTATAATATATATAATGGTGATTATATGAGTGATTTTTATTATGAAAATAAAGATAAAATAAAAGTATGTTTAAAAGAAATATGGGATTATATGAAATTAAATCAAAATATAGAAAAAAGTGATTTAATAATAGGATGTGGTTGTTCAAACCTTGATGTACCTATTAAATGTTCTAAACTTTATAAAGAAGGTTTTGCTTCTAAAATATTATTTACAGGTGGTTATGGTAAAATAACAAAAAAGATTTTTAATAAACCTGAATCTTTAATATATAGAGACATTGCTATCGAAAATGGAGTAGCTCAAAGTGATATTTTAACAGAAATAGAATCTACTAATACTGGAAGTAATTTTATTAATTCTTTACAACTAATAGAAAAATATAATATAAAAAGTGATAAAATAATAATAGTACATAAACCTTTTAATGAAAGAAGAACCTTATCAACAGCTAAAATGTTTTTAAAAAATAGAAAATTAATAATTACCTCTCCTGACATTTCTTTTGATGAATATTTTGAAAATTTAGATCATAGGAATCTTGATGAAATAATAGATGATATTTCTATAATTGTTGGTGATATTCAAAGAATTATAATCTACCCACAATTTAATTTTCAAATTAGAAATCAAGTTCCCGAAAATATTATTAATGACTATTTTTATTTAAAAGATTTAGGATTTTCTAAATATATTTTATCTAAAGAAAAGATAGATAACTTAGTAAAAAAATATGGACCATTAGAAAATGTAAATTATTTTAATTAGACAATTAAATTTTAAATATTTTATATTGCATATAATAAAATAGAAAAAAACTGAAATATGCTTCCTCTTAGTACAAAAAAGTGCCAAATAGAGTGCATATATTTAACCTTTCCTCCTATTAGATATACTATTGCTCCTAAAGTATAAATGATTCCACCAATTAGTAATAGAATAACTCCTGGAAATGCTAAATTATGTATTAAAGTATTGAATGAAAATACTATCATCCATCCCATAATTATGTAAAGAGGAAAAGATATATATTTAAACTTTTCAAGATTTATAATATTACCTATTATTCCTATTAAAGCCATTAACCAAATAATTATTAGCATCATGATACCTTTTCCTCCACCAATAATTAATAAAAGAAAAGGGGTATAGCTTCCTGCTATTAAAAGATAGATACTACAATGATCAAAAATTCTAAATATTTTTTTCGCTTTGTTGGGTTTAAATGCATGATATAGACAACTCATTAAATAAAGTATTATTAGACTAATTCCATAAATTATACTTGCAATAATTCCTACAGCATTACGATGAATACTTGAAAATATAATGCATAATACTAATGCAACAATTGAAAGTACTGCTCCAATTCCGTGTGATATAGAACTTGTTAGTTCTTCTGATAATGTGTATTTTGGTAATTTATTTTTCATATTAAATCTCCTTCTTTTCTTTAATTTATTATAACATAATTAAATTTATTATTGAGAATTTTTATTTTACATTAATTTACATCTTGGTTTTAAATTGAAATATTTCTATGTTATAATATGGTACAGAATAAATTTTTTAATTTTATTATGTTATAATAATATTATGGTGAGGTATATGAAAATAAATGTTAAAGATGTTGATGTTAACTACATACAATATGGTGAGGGTAAAGACATATTATTACTTCATGGTTGGGGACAAAATATTGAAATGATGAAATTTTTAGGTGATAATTTTTCAAATAGATTTCGTATAACTATACTAGATCTTCCAGGATTTGGTAATAGTAGTGAACCTAAAAATCCATGGACAATGCTTGATTTTTCAAATATGCTAGAAGAATTTGTAATAAAAGTAGGTATAAAAAAACCCATCGTTATAGGACACTCTTTTGGAGGAAGATTAGCAATTAGATATTGTGCTAATCATCCAATTGAAAAATTAGTACTCTTTGGATCACCATGTATTAGAATAGAAGAACCTCTTCCATTATCAGTTAAAATATTAAAAAGTATAAAAAAATTACCATTTATGAATGAATTTGGCGAATATATGAAGAAATATATTGGATCAAGAGATTATAAAGCTGCTTCTCCTGTAATGAGACAAACATTAGTTAATGTTGTTAATGAAGATTTATCTAGTTATGCCAAAAAAATAGAAGAGCCAACTTTACTTATATGGGGTGAAAATGATACAGAAGCTCCAGTAAATGAAGCCAAAGAATTAGAAAAAATAATGATTGATGCTGCCCTAATAATTCTTCCTGGAGGTCATTATGCCTATTTAGATAATTTAGGACAAGTAGTTAATATTTTAAATAATTTCTTTTAGGAGGCATTAATATGTTAAAGTATTTAGTATTAATAAGCTTTTGTTTAGTTATTTATTATAAAACAAAGAAGCATCTACATATGTTACAACAGAATTTATATGATGAAAATAATAGATATTTAAAGTGGGTATTACAAAACTTAAAAGATTTTATTGATATAGACTTACTATTTCCTTTAATATCATTGTTAGGTATTTATATAACTTCTTATAATTCATTAATATATAATATCTTATTTATATCGTTAATTATTTTGTCTTTGGGTCTATCAATTAAATTAAAAAATAAATTAAAAAATAATCAAAATAAAAAGCCTTTAGTTATTACAGCTAGAGTAAAAAGATTAATATTTACTACTTCATTTTTATTCTTAATACCAACTTCTGTAGTTGTTTTAACAAGAGATAATCAGACTATATGGTTAATGTTATGTATAATTAGTTTAATGATAATATTTGACAATATAGTAGTACTTTTATCTAGTTTTATTAATTATCCATATGAAAGATGTGTATATTATCACTTTAAACATTTAGCTCAAAAGAAATTAAAAAGTATGAATAATTTAAAAGTAATTGGTATTACTGGTAGTTATGGTAAAACAAGTAGTAAAAATATTATTAGTGATATTTTAAATGTTAAATATAATGCCTTACCTACACCTAGAAATTTAAATACACCTAATGGTTTAATGATTACTATTAATAATCATTTAGATAAGTTTACTGATATATTTATTGCGGAAATGGGTGCTTATGTTAGAGGTGAGATTAGAGAACTTTGTGAATTTGTTCATCCTAAATATGGTGTTTTAACAACTATTGGAACTGCACATTTAGAGACATTTGGTAGTGAAGAAAACATTGTGAAAGCAAAGTTTGAACTTATTGAATCTCTTCCTTCTGATGGATTTGCAGTACTTAATGGTGATGATAGTAAGCAAGTGTCTTATAAATTACAAAATAAAGTTAAAACTATTTGGATAGGTATAAATAATAAAGATGTAGATGTTTTAGCAACTAATATAAAGTGTTCTAATAAAGGTACTACATTTGATGTAAAAATAAAAGGGGATAATAAATTATATAGATTTAATACTAAATTGCTAGGTAATCACAATGTATATAATATTTTAGCTGGTATAGCTTGTGGATTAGAATTTGGCATTGATATGGAAGATTTAATTTATGCAGTACATGGAGTAAAACCAGTGGAGCATAGATTACAATTAAAAAAATTAGGTAATTTCTATATGATAGATGATGCTTATAATGCAAATCCTGTTGGAGCTAATAATGCATGCCGTGTTTTAGGTATGATGCCTGGTATAAAAGTAATTGTAACTCCAGGAATGATTGAACTTGGTAAAATGGAAGATTATTATAATAAAGAATTTGGAAAACAAATTGCTGAGGTTGCTGATTATGCAGTATTAATAGGTGCCAATAAAACTAAACCTATATATAATGGTTTAATAGAAAATGGATTTGATAAAGAAAAAATAATTGTTTTAAATGATGTTAGAGATGCATATTCTTTTATTAATTCTTTAACAGGAGGAGAAGAAGTTTATGCATTGTTCGAAAATGATTTACCTGATACTTATAATGAATAGGAGATGTTATTTATGAAAATTAGAGTTGGTGTTATTTTTGGTGGAGAAACTGTAGAGCATGAGGTTAGTATTATATCAGCTATTCAAGCTATGAATAAGCTAGATTTAGAAAAATATGAAGTTGTACCAATTTATATTACAAAGAAACGTGAATGGTATACTGGTGAAATATTAAAAGATATTGAGACTTATCAAGATTTTGGTTTAATAGAAAAATACTGCAAAAATGTAGTTTTATATTATAGTAATGGTTCTTATGTATTACAAAATAAGAAAGGATTATTTAAATCTGTTGTGAAAGAAATAGATATTGCTTTCCCAATTGTTCATGGTACTAATGTAGAAGATGGAGTATTACAAGGATATCTTCAATCTATTGGTATACCTTTTGTAGGAAGTAATGTTTATGCATCTGTTGTTGGTCAAGACAAGGCATTTATGAAAGATGTTTGGAAAAATGCTGATATTCCAATGACTAAATATGTTTGGTTCTATGATGTAGATTATAAAAATGATCCAGAAAAAATAGTTAAGTTGGTGTCTAAATTAAAATATCCAGTTATTGTAAAACCTGCTTGTACTGGTTCTTCTGTTGGTATTAGTGTTTGTGAAGATAAAGATAAATTGATAGAAGGTATTGATGAAGCTATTCAATATGATTCTAAAATTGTTGTTGAAGAAGTTGTTGAAAATTTAAAAGAAGTAAATATTGCTGTTATGGGTAATTATGAACATCAAAAAGTTAGTGAAATTGAAGAAGTTTTATCTTCTAATAAATTCTTAACATATGCTGATAAATATATTGGTGGAGGAAAAGGAAAAATTAAAGGAGCTAAAAATATTAAATCAAATGCTTCTAAAGGAATGGCTTCTACTAATCGTAAATTACCTGCAGAACTTGATTCTGATATTAGAAAACAAGTAGAAGATATTGCTATACGTGCCTTTAAAGCTTTAGGTTCTTCAGGTAATTCAAGAATTGATTTCTTAATTGATGAGAAGACTAATAAGGTTTATATAAATGAAATTAACTCTATTCCTGGAAGTTTAGCCTTTTATTTATGGGATGCTAAAAATGTTAATTTTAGTACATTATTGGATGATTTAATTCAAATAGGTATTAAGGATTACAAAAGAAGAGTAAGTAAAACTCATTCTTTTGATAGTAATATTTTACAAGGATTTGCAGCTAATGGTGTAAAAGGTATGAAGGGTGTCAAAGGAAAGTTAAGATAGAAAAGTAGTTGAAAAGCTACTTTTTTTATACAAAAAAACTTGAACTTAAATGTTCAAGCTTAATATTTTAATGGTGGACTGTTAGGGATTCGAACCCTAGACCCACTGATTAAGAGTCAGTTGCTCTACCAACTGAGCTAAC
>CANQCQ010000013.1 GCA_947589725.1 uncultured Bacilli bacterium
TTAAGGCAGGATAACGCCGATTTAAGATTAGCGGAATTGGGTTACGATATAGGACTAGTTAAAGAAGAAGATATTTGGCTAACTATGGAGGACGAAGATGTTCCGCCAACCTATAATTTTGCAGAGGAAATTACAATTTTGCCGCTAAAAGCCACCAACAGGGATATTATCTTTAAAAGTGAAGATGATGCCAATAGAACTGAATCTAACGTTGATAAGTTTTTAGTACATACTAAGGAAGATTTATCTGGAACTTATGGACTACGTATGTATGCTCTTTTAAAAAATGAATCTCGTTTAGAATATTCAATTTTCCGTATAATGATAGTAGAAGGAAATCATCTTGATGATGAATTAGAATATGAGCCTTATGTTGGTGATAAAGAATCTCCTAGTCCTACTTATCCTCAAGAGGTAAATAGTGTTTTAGGAGATAGTTCAATAAATATAACTGGTAAGAATTTATTAAATTATAATGATTCAAAAGTATCTTTCTTGAGAGCAGATAGTGATGGATATATTAAATCCTCAACTCCAACAGTTGACTCTAGACCTTGGGTTTATTCTCGATGTGAATACTTTCTTGATTTGTTTGAGGGAACATATATGATATCTATGAATTTTAAAAATAGAGCTACAGTTGGAGACAATAGAGTACGAATTATAGATAAAAATGAGAAATATAAATTATATGCATCTATAAAAAATATGGATAATTTTAGTAGATCATTTACTTTACCAGAAACATCTAATTTAGCAGTTATAGCAAAAGGAGTTGACGGAGTCTATAGAATTCAAATCGAGTATGGTGATACATCATCAGATTGGGAACCATATAAGAGTAAGAATATTCCGATAAATTTAGGAACTATTGAATTAAATAAAGTAGGTAATTACCAAGATTATATCTATCAAAATGAAGATAAATGGTATGTTCATCAAGAAGTTGAAAAACAAAAGTTAAATAGTTTAACATTACTTAGTACAAGTAGTGAAGGAAATAATAGATGGAGTATGAATATAGATAGTAAGAAGCAATGTGATACAAAACATGAAAAAGCTTTCTTAACAATAGGACAATTAGTAGAAGAAGATGGAACAAATAATTTAAAAGATGGCTTTACAATCAAGGATAGAACACTATATTTTTATAGTTCAGAGTGGAAGAATAAATCAAAAGAAGAAGTTGATTCATATTTAAGAACAAACCCTACATATGTTTATTATCCATTAGATGAAGCCAAAGAATATGAAATAGAAGATACAGGACTAATAGAGCAATTAAACAAAATATATGAGAATAACTTATATTCTGGAGTCAACAATATATTTGTAAATAGTAAGACTACATCTTTCCTAGATTATGATTATTATAATAAATAAATGGTTAACAGTTGTTAACTGTTTATTTTTTTATTGCTTTAAAATACTTTATGTGCTATAATATGTGAAGTTTTAAAGAGGTGGTACAAATGGCTAAGAGTCAAGACTTATTAAGTATTTATTATAATGATGTTCATAAATATGATGTTTTAACACAAGATGAGCAACTTGATTTAATAAAAAAGGCTCAAGAAGGAGATATTGCAGCTAGAGATAATTTAATTAATTGTAATTTACGACTTGTTATTAGAATTGTAAGTAAGATTAATCATGGCTATGTTAATTTAGATTTAATACAAGATGGTAATGTTGGCCTAATAGAAGCAATTGAAAGATTTGATCCTTCAGTAGGATGCAAATTTTCAACTTATGCAGCTTGGTATATTAAAAAAGAAGTATTAGAAGGAAAAAATAAATTTACTACAGTAAAATATTCTAATAAATTTTTAGTTCTTTGGACTAAATATAAAAAATTAAAAAAAATACTAGTAGATACTAAAAAGAGTTTTAACAAAGAGTCTCTAGCAAAGAACTTAAATGTATCTTTAGATTTTGTAAATATGCTTGAGAACGCTGAATTAATGGAAAGTAAATTATCTATCGAGGAACCTGCAAATAAAGATGAAACAGAAAAAAGAAAAGTAGGGGACATTTTACAATCTGATTTTGGTAATCCAGAATCAATATTAATAAAAAATGATACTAAAAAAACTGTTGAAGATTTATTAAATGATATTCTAGATTCTAGAGAAAAAGATATTATAAAAAAGTATTATGGATTTGATAAAGATCCTATGACACTAACTGCAATTGGACAAGAATATAATATAACTAAAGAAAGAGTAAGACAAATAAAAGAAAAATCAATTAAAAAAATAAGATCTTCTAGTAGTGTAAGAAATATTATTTAAAAGTAGGAGAATATATGGCATACATTGATAATGATTTAAAAAATTCTACTTTTGGTTTATATTTAAAAGATATTAAAGATTTTAAACAATTAAGTAGAGAAGAAGAACAAACTTATTTTAAAAAAGCTCAAGAAGGAGATTTAGAAGCTAAAAAGACTTTGATATATGCTAATTTAGGATTAGTTATATCTATCGCTTTGAAACTTTCTGGAAGTAGCGCATATTTAATTGATTTAATACAAGATGGTAATATTGGTTTAATTGATGCTATTGATAAATTTGATCCATCACTAGGATACAAATTTTCAACATATGCATATTGGTATATAAGAAAAGAAATTGTATTAGGTATGGAGAATAAAAATTTAATAAAATTATCAAGAAGTCATAGAGAAAGATATTACAAATTTAAGAATGCAAAAGAACATCTAGAAGATCTAGAAGAAGAAATAACTGATGATAACTTAATGAAAGAATTAAATATTTCAAAAAGTACTCTAAAAAAACTTAAAGAGTTTGATTTATATAATAATTACTTAAGTTTAGAAAATGAATTTACATCCACAAAAGGTAATAAAGTTACATTTGGTGAATGTATTGGAAATTTTACTAATGATCCAGAAAGTCAATATATAAATAAAGAATTGAATAAGAAAGTAAAAAATGCAATAACTAATACTTTAACAGCTAGAGAAAAAGATATAATAAAGAAAAGATTTGGTTTTGATAAGGAGCCTATGACTTTAGTTGAGGTAGGAAAAGAATATAATTTAACTAAAGAAAGAGTAAGACAAATAGAAATCAAAGCTAAGAAAAAAATAAAAAAATTAACTGATTTAAATACATATTATTATGATTAATATATTTATAAAAAGAAATATCTACCTCTACTTCTTTTTTTCTGTTATACTAGTTGTAGGGTGACTTGTGTGAAGAAAAAAATAATTATTATATTGCTATTTTTATTTATTCTTTTATTAATAGGTTATAAGAGTTATAACTTGTATATTTATAAAACAGATAAGATAATAGCTCTAAAAAAAGGAAAAGATTTATCAATTTCATTAGAAGAAGTTGAGACAAATAATAAAATAGGTAATTTAAGTTTTTATTTAGATCCTATGATGTATCAGTATGATGGTATTGATAAATATACTAAATATGAAGATACTACTACTTTACCTTTATCCGATGCTTTAGATAATACAGTTACAAGTATTCAATCTAAAGAGTTAAGTAAATCTACAATTAAAGTTAGTTATATTAATAGTGTAGTTAAAAATACTTGTCGAAATGATAAGTATTTAGGATTAGAAGCTTATTTAAATTTAGTTTTAAATACTGATTTTAATACAGAAGTTAACGTTATAAAATATTATCTTGATAATAGTAATTCTAATCTTTCAATAATAAGTTCTAATAAGAAGATAAAGCTTAAATATATTTCTAATTTAGTTATTAATAATATTGATTTAAAAGGTAGTGTTAGTTTTTTTGATAAGTTAAATGGTTATATTTCTAGTGATGAAGATAATAAGTATGCTGTTGTCTTTAATAATGAAGATATGTATAAATTTAGTTTTACAAAAGATTATACGGATGATGATATAATTTCTATTGTAGAAACTTTTAAATTTAATTAGTGGGGTATTAAATGATAAATTTAGGTATTAATAATTTTAAATTAGTTAGTAGATTAGAGTTATTTTTAATGTATATTGTTTTAGTATCTTGTAATTTATTAGGAAATTGAGTTGAATCTCAATTTCTTTTTGTTATAATGTTTTAGGAGGTAGAAGTAATGAATGATTTGAAAATGATTATCATGGATAATTTTAAGGAAGAAGGAGAAAAAATTGTTAAAAAGCTTGGTGATGATTCTTTTGTAAGTCATAATGCTGTTAGATTTAGTAATGGAGAAGGTAAAGCTAATATTACTGGTAAAATAAGAGGGGAAGATGTTTTTATAATTTCGGATGTTGGAAATTATGGAATTACTTATAAGATGCAAGGTATAAATCAAAGAATGAGCCCTGATGATCATTTTCAAGATATAAAAAGAATAATAGCTGCTATGTCTGGACAAGCAAGTGAGTTAACTGTTGTTATGCCTCTATTATATGAATCTCGTCAACATCGTAAAAAGCCTAAAGAAAGTCTTGATTGTGCTTTAGCATTAAGAGAATTAGAATATTTAGGAGTAGATAGAATTATCACAGTTGATTGTCATGATCCTAATGTTTGTAATGCTGTTCCAACAATGCAATTTGAAAATTTTTATCCTACAAATGAAATATTAACTGAAATTATTAAATCAGAAAATACTAATGATTTATTAGTTATTAGTCCTGATCAAGGAGCTATGGATAGAGCAAAAAATTTTACTGATATATTAGAAGTTGAAACTGGAGTCTTTTATAAGAGAAGAGATACTTCTAGAATAGTTAATGGGAAAAATCTTATTGTTGAACATGTTTATATGGGACCAGATGTTGCAGGTAAAAATATAATTGTAGTAGATGATATGATAGCAAGTGGTGGCTCTATGCTTGATGTTGCTAAAAAGTTAAAAGAAAATGGCGCAAATGAAGTTATGCTAGTCGCAACTTTTTCATTATTTACTGAGGGAATAGAAAAATTTGATAAAGCTAATAAATGTGGTATATTTGATAAACTATATACAACTAATTTAACTTATATCCCAAAATCTTATACTGAAAAAGAGTGGTTTAAAGTAGTTGATTGCTCAGATAAATTAGCTCTTATAATTAAAACTATTCATGAGCATAAATCATTGAAGCCTCTAAATAATGGGAAAGATAAGGTTAAAAAGTTATTAGATGAAAAAAATAATTTAGAAAAAATAAAAAAATATAAAAGTGAGTGATGAATATGATAGGAGTATTTGATTCAGGTATAGGAGGATTAAATATTTTAAAGGAATTAACTAAATTACTTCCTGATTATACTTTTGTTTATTATGCTGATAGTATTCATAATCCTTATGGAGAAAAAAGTGATGAAAAACTTATGAGTATTTGTTCTTATATAATTAGATTTCTTAGATCAATGGATTGTAAAATTATTGTAATTGCTTGTAATACAGCTACTACAAGATGTATGAAAAAACTAAGAGAAAAGTATAAAGATTTAATATTTGTTGGAACTGTTCCAGCTATTAAAATGGCATGTGATCAAAATTTTAAACATACCCTTGTTTTAGCAACTCCAGCAACAATACAAAGTGAAAGAACAGAAGAACTTGTAAGAGATAATAAAAAGTCTGAACAAGAAATTTATCTTTTACCTTGTTATGGTTTAGCAAATGCAATAGAAAAAAATAATAAGGAAGAAATTAATCGTATATTAGATGAAATATATAATAAATATAAGGATATTGAAATAGACTCAATAGTATTAGGATGTACTCATTATCCAAATATAAAAGAAGAAATTCAAGAAAGATTTCCGAAAGCTACTTTATTAGATGGCTCATTAGGAGTAGCAAATGAAGTTAAAAGACAAGTGCAGCTAAATAATATAGAAGCTGAAGATAAATTTGTTTCTGGCAATGTATTATATTTTGATAGTGAAGATGAAAGGGACTTTTTTTACTAAATATCCTTTTTCTTTACTAAAAATTTAATTTAACATATAATTGGAATAGGTGATATGATGGACACTTTATTTTACAAGATAGTTAAACCTATAGTCAAAGTTTTATTCTATATTTTATATAGACCAACTGTTATTGGATATGACAATATTCCAAAAGATGGTCCTTTAGTCTTAGCTGGCAATCATACTAAATGGTTAGATCCTATTATGTTGGTTTCTATAAATAAAAGACAAGTTCATTTTTTGTCTAAAATAGAATTATTTAAAGGTATTACTAAACCTATTGTTAAAGGAATGGGAGCAATTCCTGTAAATAGAGGAGTTCATGATGGATCTTCTCTAATAACCGCAATTGATTATTTAAATAAAAATGCTTGTATTGGAATATTTCCAGAAGGAACAATAAATAGAACAAATGATATAATAATGCCCTTTAAAATAGGAGCTGTTAAAATGAGTCAAAGTACTAATGCTACTTTAATACCATTTGCTATTACAGGAAGTTATAAATTATTTAGAAAAGGAATAAAAATTGAGTTTTTTAAACCTATTAAATTAACATCTGATTTAACTAAATCTAATGATAAATTAATGAAAGTAGTAAGAAATGGCATTATTAAAAATGGAGGTTTACATGATTAAAGAAAAAGGAATGTATATATACAAACTTCTAAAGCCAATATTAGGTCCAATTTATAAGTTTTATTATAATCCAAAAATTATTGGAGCAGAAAATATACCGCAAACGGGACCAATTTTAGTAGTTGGTAATCATATTCATTTAATGGATCAATGTAATGTTATTATCGCAACTAAAAGATGCTTACATTATATGGCAAAAAAAGAGTATTTTGATAGTGCTAAAACAAGATGGTTTTTTAAAAGTGTTGGATGTATTTCAGTAAATAGAAAAATACATGATGATAATGCTAAATCAAAGGCTATGGAAGTATTAAATAATGATTTGGCTTTAGGATTATTTCCAGAGGGAACTAGAAATAGTTTAAAAGAAGATTATATTAAGAAATTACATAGTAAATATTTTACTGATGTAGATTACAAAGATTTTTATAAGAAAATAAAAAATAATAGGACTTCACAAGTTGACTACTTAGTCAAGTTATTAGAAGACAACATTATAACTATTTCAGAATTTAAATTAAATATTTTTAAAACTGATGAATACTTAAAATACTTAGTAAGTACAAAAAAAATAAAAAAACAAGATTATTATGATAATATTTTATTACCATTTAAATTTGGTACTGTATCAATGGCTCAAAAGAGTAATGCTTTGATAGTACCATATGCAATTTCTGGAAGTTATAAGTTTAGAAGTAAGGATTTAACTATTAATATTGGTAAACCTATAAAAGTAGATAAAAATGCTAATTTAGAGAAAGTTAATACTAAGCTTTATAATACTGTTAAAAAATTATTAGAAGAAAATTTAAGTGAAAAATAATGTAAAGTAGGGAAAGTATAAATAAAATTAACTTTCCTTTTATGTTATATTAAGAGTGGTGATATTAATTATGATAAAAGGGGATATTGAATTTGATAAAGAAATAAGATATAAGCTATATAGAACAGTTGAAGAAATTATTAAACCATCTATTTCTAAAAAAAATATTTCAGATTACAAGATAATTATAAATGATACTTTACTACCAATTAGAGTATTTTATCCTAAGAAAATTACTAATATTGAGAGTGTAATTATCTATGTTCCTGGTGATGGTAATATAACTAATTGTTGTACTAAGTATGGTAGCATTTGTTCAGAAATGGCTAATGAACTTGATAAGTTAATAATAGCAGTAGATTATTTTAATATAAAAAATACTTATCCTAGTAGTTTAAATAAAATAGAAGAATTAGTTAAATATTTATATGAAGAATTGATAAGTAATGGTATTTTAAAAGATAATATAATATTAATGGGTGATTCTACTGGTGGTAATTATATAACTTCAATAACTTTTAGATTTATTAAAAATAAATTAAATTATATTAATAAGGAAATATTATTATATCCACTCTTATCAGGAGACTATTATAATAATAGTAAATATAAATCTATTAATAAAGCAATTGATAATAATAAAAAAATTATTGGAAATATTAGAAAGTATATGAATGAATATGCAATTAGTAAACAGAATTTATTACTTAAAGATGTTTGTCCGATTTTAAATGATAATTATAAAGATTATCCTAGTACGTTAATAATTACTGGTGACTTAGATCCTTTAAGAGATGAGGGAGAAGAGTTTTATAAAAAACTAAATAGTAATTCAAAGTACTTAAATATTGATTGTGCGACACATGGATTTATCAATACTAATGATTTTGATATTAAAAGAAAGTATTTACAAGAAATAAAAGAATTTATTTAGAAGTATTTGGCTACTTCTTTTTTTATGGTATACTTAAAATGGTGATAAGATATGGAAAAGTTTTGTTCAAAGAAAAAATTAGTTAGAATGCTATTAAAGGATGAAGATTTAGATGAGAAAGATGAAGAAGAACTTATTAATTTATTGATAGAGCAACCTTTATCTATAGATATTGATAAGCAAGAAGAAGAGAGAAAGACTTTTGGTGATAAAGTTGCTGATAAAGTAAGTGAAGTTGCTGGTAGTTGGGCTTTTATTTTAGGATTTAGTTTCTTCCTAATATTATGGATTATATTTAATGGTTTATTATTAGCTGATCCAATAGATGAATATCCTTTTATTTTACTTAATTTATTATTATCATGTTTAGCAGCATTACAGGCACCTATTATTATGATGAGTCAAAATAGACAAGCTGAAAAAGATAGTTTAAGAAATCAAAATGATTATAGAATTGACTTAAAGAGTGAATTAATATTAGAACAAGTTGCTGAAAAGATAGATAAGTTAAGTGCTAATCAAGCTAGAATATTGAAAAGGCTAGATGAAATAGAAGGTGTAACTAATGATGAGAAATAAAAAGTATTTATTTATTTTAATCTTATTATTAATTTTAACTGGTTGTAGTAAAAGAATAGAAACTGGAACAGAAATTGATTCAAAAACTGATACTAGTAATAGTAAAGGTACTTTAGTTTGTAGTAGAGAAGCTACTGCACAAAATAATGCTAAAGTTGAATTAAATTATGAAGTAGATTATAAAAAAGGTTATGTTACTAAATTACATTCTACTGAAAAAGTAATAACAGATGATCAAGATGTTCTTGATACATATGAAGAAGCTTATAGAAATATATTTAAAATATATAAAGATTTAAAGTATTATGATAATAATGTAAGTAGAACTAAAAAAGATGTTACTAGTGATACAGTTATTCAATATGATAAGGTTGATATGGATAAGTTATTAAAATTAGAAAATACTGATGATACTGTTATAAAAAATGGTAAAGTAGCTTTATCTGATTGGTTAGAGTTTGCTGAAAAATTTGGTACTAAATGTAAGGAAAAATAATTATTTTTTTTAAAAAATGTACTAATTATTGTTTATAGCTAATTTTATATTATTGTGATATAACTATCTTAGATAATTATATAAATAAAGAAGTGAGGTTTATTATGAAAAAAGAAAAATTTAAAAGTTACAGTAAAATTATTTATGTATTGGCATTAATTTCTAGAATATTTATATTAATTGGAGCAGTATGTATGTTAATATTGATACCATTAATTCCTATTTTTGTAAATAATATTGATATTTCAAAGAATGAAATAAATTTCTTTGGAGAAAAAATAGAATATAATATTAGTGGAAGTACTAATTTTTCTCTTACTTTTAATAATGAAGAAGTATTTAATGAATCAACTGATAATGAACAGATTATTCAAAGTATTGTAAATTCTTTAACAGAGAATTCTAAGACTAAAATAATAGTAATATTAGAATTAAATGTTATATTTGGAATAATTAGTACATTAGTTATTGCCTATGCATTATATCTTGTTTATAAGTTATTTAAAAACTTTTATGAAAGTGATACTCCATTTGAAGATGAAAATGCACTATATGTTAGAAAATTCTCATATTGTGGTTTATTAAATATATTATGTGGTATTATTTCTGGTTTAATAATGACAATAGGATTTAATACTGATTTTACTGTAAAGATTAATTTAGTAACAGTAATTGCACTTTTAGCAATTTACTCAATTTCTTATATATTTGAATATGGTAAAAAATTAGAAAATAAAAAAGCTAATTAGTAAGAAATAATTTAGAGACTAGCTGTTTTAAAAGTCATCAGTTAGTTTCTTTTTTTTGTATAAATTTTTATATTTTTATGATACTAATACTGGGAGGTAAATTTATGAATTTAAAATTTGAAAATGTACCAGATATGATCAGTGGTAAAGATTTAGAGTATCTAACAGACATATTTAATTGGAATTATAATGCTTTTAAATGTAGTGTAGATCATGCTGATCTTGCAAACAATGAAGATGTTTGTAAACTATTAGATCAAGCTGGTAACTTATTCTATTCAAACATGGAAGAAGTTCTTAATATTCTAGAAAGAGGTGGCTGCAGTGAGTAAAATACAAAATAATATGGTTGAGGTACCTAAAGGATTAGAATTAAATGATAAAGACATTGCTAATCTAACTCTAACTACTTTGAAGAATTTTACAAAAAACTATGCTGTTGCTTTAACTGAAGCTAGTAATGATTATCTATACGACGTATTAAAAAAACAATTTGATACACTTTCTAATCTACAACGTGAAGCCTTTACTGTAATCTTTAGAAATGGTTGGTATGCTTTAGAAGAAGCTGATGGAGCAAAAGTTGGTGAAAAATACAACATGTTAAATCAATGCTTTATGGATTTAGAATGTGAAGAAGAAAACACTGAAGACCTTGATGAAGATTCTTATGAAGATCAAGAGAATGAATAATTGAAGAAGACAAAAGTCTTCTTTTTTTTGTTAAATTATGTAAATTTTTAATTATTCTATTGATATTATTATGATTTTATTGTTCACTAAAGGTGAAAAAAATAAATTATTGGAGAATTTGTATGGAAAAAGAATTAACACTAGATCAATTTATGGAACAATATGATAAAAGAATTGGAAAGTCAAGTGAGGAAAAATTATTTTGTTTTCTTGATTATTCAATAAGAGATGAAAGTTTTAATCAACAAACTCATGTAAGAGCAAATGATGCTAAAATTAGACTTGCAAAAGTAAATTCTATTCTTAAAAAAGCTGATGAGAAAGAATTAGAAAGTAATATCTATTTAAAAAAATGCAAAGAATTTCTAGATAATACAAAAGATTTATGTACAGATATTTTATTATCTTATCATAAAAATAATGATTTTGTTATTATAAAAGAAATTTCTACTGATTGTCTATTACCATCTATAGATGATAAGGAGCTACAAAGTCTTGATATTGTTTCTGACTATAATTCAATTTCAACTAAAATAGAAAGAATGTATTTAGAAATCTGTAGATTACAAATTTGGAATTTAATTAATATTAGTAATAGTGTTGATGATGATATAGCTACTGTATTTTTTCATAAGATAAATGGTAATCTAAACTATTTAGTAGCAGTATTTCAAGAGAAATTTAATAAAAATTTATATACTCATAGAATTCATAAATAAAAGGAAATATTTAAATTATTTACTTTTTTTATGTTATAATTAACTTGCATTTGCCAGTTTAGCTCAGTTGGTAGAGCAGCGCATTCGTAATGCGAAGATCGAAGGTTCAAGTCCTTTAACTGGCACCAATTAGTGTATTACCTGAACCTGGTATGGTTTAGTTTAACGGATAATTTTATTATAAAACTACTTTTTAATTTTTAGAGTAGTTTTATTTTTTTAATATTGACACAGTGTCATTGTGACTGTATTATTGTATTGACAGTATGTCAATGATAGGAGAGTTGCAGTGACAAGATTATTAGTTGATGAAAGAAAAGAAGAGATTATTAATGCATGTGAATGTTTATATAATAATTTAGATTTCAATGATATTAACATTAAATTAATAAGTGAACATATTAGTGTAGGTAGAACT
>CANQCQ010000014.1 GCA_947589725.1 uncultured Bacilli bacterium
AGAAGCAGAAAAAATAAGTGACTACATAAAGATATTAGGAGCTAATAATGCTGTTTTATACTTTGAAAATGAAAGAATTTATAGAGATCAAAAAAATAAAGCTAATAGATTAAATAATTGTGAACAAGCTAATATCGATAAAGTATTTGTAACTGCTGCTGATCAATTAGCGCAAATAGAAATTATCGAAAGAACCGGTAGCAAAGATTTATTAGATGAAAGAACCCAGATAGCTTTAGAATATCGAAAAAAATATCCCGAAAGTTCATTAAAAGAACTATCAGAAATTATTTCTGTAGAAACAGGTAAAAATTTAACTAAATCAGGTCTAAATCATAGATTAAGAAAAATAAAAGAATTAGCAGAAAGATTAAAAAAGCAAGAAAGCAAAGATTAAAATTACATCTGTTAGAGTAGACAAATAATTTATAATCTTGCTTTTTTTGTGGAAACTAAATATAAATTATACATATAATAAAAAGATAAAATATGCTATACTACTATTATGAGAATAGAGGGGATTGACAATATGATAGAAACAGTTCAATTAATTATAGATGGCAAAAAATATGAGCTGACAAAAGGAATAACATTAGAAGAAGTAGCTAATGATTTTGTAGACAATTTTAAATATCCAATTCTTTTAGCAAAAGTAAACAATCATTTAAAAGAATTAACTAGTACTATAAAAGAAGATGCAACAGTAGAATTTTTAGATTTAACTTCACATGAGGGTAATAGAACACACATAAGTGCAATTACTTATATTTTAATTTGTGCAGTAAAAAAATTATATGGAAGAAAAGCTAATATAATAGTTCAGCATTCTCTTGATAAAGGAATATATATAGAAACTAATTTTAAGTTAACAAAGGATAAGATAAAAGATATAAAAGAAACAATGAACTCAATTATAAAAGCAGATATGCCAATTACAAAAGTGACAATAGATAGATTGGAAGCAATTAATTATTTTGAAAGTATTGGTGATCATACAAAAGCTGGAGTAATGAAATATAATACTAATAATTTTATAACACTTTATCGTCTAGGAAATTATTATAATTATTTTTATAATTTAATGCCTATATCTACTGAAAGAGTTAAAGATTATGATTTAACTTATATAAAAGAAAATGGCTTTCTATTAAGATTTCCTACAGTATATATAAAAGATAGAATAAAAGAATATGAGCCTCATCCTAATATGTTTGAAGTGTTTAATGAATACCGTGAATGGGCTAAAATAATGAAAATAGAAAATTCTGTTGAACTAAACGAAGTAGTATCAAAAGGTAAAATCAATGATTTAATTAAAATTGATGAAACTTTACAAAGCAATAAATTATTAAATGTTGCTAAAGAGATAAATTCAAAAAAGAATAGAATAAAGATTGTATTAATAGCTGGTCCATCATCTTCTGGAAAAACTACTACATCTAAAAAAATTTGTATGTATTTAAAAAGTTTTGGGCTTGAACCAAAAGTAATAGGAATGGATGATTATTTTGTTGATAGGCAAAATACTCCAAAAGATGATGAAGGTAATTATGATTATGAATGTTTAGAAGCGGTAGACTTGAAACTTTTTGATAAGCAAATTAGTGATTTATTAAAAGGTGAAACAGTAAGAATTCCTACTTATAATTTTCAAATAGGTAAAAAGGAATTTAAAACTGACTTGACTATGGGAAAAAATGACATTTTAGTAATAGAAGGAATTCATGCTCTTGATAGAAAAGTATTGACAAATATAGAAAGAAATAAAAAATATAAAATCTATATTTCAGCTTTAACTGAAATTAATATGGATGATCATAATAGAATATCCACAACTGATAATAGACTTTTAAGAAGAATAATTAGAGATAATAGAACTAGAGGACATTCAGTAGAACATACATTACAAATGTGGCCAAGTGTACGAGCAGGAGAGGAAAAATATATTTTCCCTTACCAAGATGAAGCCGACTATACAATAAATTCTGCATTAATTTATGAAATTGGAGTATTGAAAACTTATGTTGAACCTTTATTATATTCAGTACCTACAGATTCTAAATATTATGAAGAAGCTAAAAGATTAATAAATTTCTTAAGACTATTTTTACCAATAGCATCTGATGCAATACCTGAAGATTCAGTAATTAGAGAATTTATTGGTAATAGCTATTTTGAAAAATAATATCCACAACAACTGTGGATATTTTATTTTTTATTTTCATAGTTGTGGATATTATTTACAAGCAACTTGTCAAAAAAAGTCTATTTTATTGAAAGTAAAATATTTAAATAATATAATTAAATTATGGAGGATAGATATATATGATAAGAGTTGCAATTAATGGTTTTGGAAGAATAGGTCGTCTTGCTTTTAGATTAATGGAAGAAAGTCAAGATTTTGAAGTTGTAGCAATAAATGATTTAACAGATGCTGAACAATTAGCATATTTATTAAAATATGATACTAATCATAGAAATTATCGTATAGACGAAATTTCTTATGAAGGTGATAACATTATAGTAGGAGATAGGAAAGTAAAAGTTTATGCCGAAAAAGATCCAGCTTTATTACCATGGAAAGATTTAGATATTGATGTTGTATTTGAGTGCACAGGACTATTTACATCCGAAGAAAAAGCTATGGCTCATATTAATGCCGGAGCTAAAAAAGTAATTATTTCTGCTCCAGCTAAGGGAAATGTTAAAACAATAGTTTATAATGTCAATCATAATACATTAACTGGTGATGAAAAAATTATTTCTGCTGCAAGTTGTACTACTAACTGTTTGGCTCCAGTAGTTGATGTTTTGGATAAAGAGTTTGGTATAAAGAAAGGATTTATGACTACAGTCCATGCTTATACAAATGATCAAGCTACATTAGATGTTGCTCACAAAAAAGGAATTAAATCTCGTCGTGGTAGAGCTTGTGCAGCAAATATTGTACCTGCTTCGACTGGAGCTGCATCCGCAATAGGAAAAGTTTGCCCTAATTTAGATGGTAAATTAGAAGGAACAGCAATGAGAGTTCCAGTACCAACTGGATCAGTAATTGATTTAGTCCTAGAATTAAATAAAAATACTACAGTAGAAGAAATAAATTCTACCCTAAAGTTACATACTAATGAAACCTTAGAATATACTGATGATCCAATTGTTTCAAGTGATGTAATTGGTAGAAGATGTGGATCTTTAGTTGATGGTTTATCTACAACAGTTCTTGAAGTAGATGGAAAACAATTAGTAAAAGTAGTATCTTGGTACGACAATGAAATGTCTTATACAGCACAAATGGTAAGAACAGCTAAATACTTAATGACTAAATAATTAAAATTTAAAAGGAGACATCTCCTTTTTTTATGTGCTATTATAATAGTTGTATACTCTAAATATTAACAGAATTGTTAAAATATTATATAATTAAAATGTATAGTTCAAATAATTTAACTGATTATTTATAAATTAGTGATATACTCAAATTGTGATAGGAGGATAATAAATTGAAAACTATTAAAGATTTAAACCTTGAAAATAAAAAGGTAATAATAAGATGTGATTTTAATGTACCAATTAAAGATGGCAAAATAGTTGATGATACTAGAATAACTAGTGCACTAAAAACCATACAATATGCTATAGATAAAAATGCTAAAGTAATATTAATGTCGCATCTAGGTAGAATAAAGGAAGAAGCTGACTTAGAAAAGAATAGCTTAGCTCCCGTCGCAGTAAGATTAGAACAACTTCTAAATAAGAAAGTAAAATTTGTAAATTCAACTCGTGGAGAAGAATTAGAAAAAGCAATAAATGAAATGAATAATGGAGACATTATTTTAATGCAAAATACTCGCTATGAAGATTTAAATGGTAAATTAGAAAGTTCAAATGATAAGTCACTAGGCGCTTATTGGGCTTCTTTAGGAGATGTTTATATAAATGATGCCTTTGGAACAATACATAGAGCACATGCATCAAATGTAGGAATTCCTACTAATTTAAAAAATTCTTCTGCTTTTGGTTTCTTAATAGAAAAAGAATTAAATGCCCTAAGTATTTTAGAAAATCCAACTAAACCATTTATTGTAATTTTAGGAGGAGCTAAAGTATCAGATAAAATTGGAGTAATCGAAAATTTAGTAACAAAAGCTGACAAAATATTAATTGGTGGTGGAATGGCATTTACTTTTTTAAAAGCTAAAAACATTAGTATTGGCAAATCACTACTAGACTCTGAAAATATTGAATTTTGTAAAGGAATATTAGAAAAATATCCAGATAAAATAATATTGCCTATAGATTTTGCAGTAACAAATGAATATACAAATGATGAAAAATATAGAACAAAAAGTACTATTTCCTCTGATGAGATGGGATTAGATATTGGAGAAAAAACTCTTCAGTTATTTGAAAGCTATTTAGTAGATGCTAAAACAGTAGTTTGGAATGGACCTCTTGGAGTATATGAATTTGATAATTATAAAAAGAATACCGATTTATTGTTGAAATATTTAGTTGATAATAATATAAGAACCATTTTAGGTGGTGGAGATATAGTTGCAGCAGCAACGTTAGCAAATTTAAAAGACAAAGTTTATCATGCATCTACCGGTGGAGGAGCAACTTTAGAATATCTTGAAGGGAAAAAATTGCCAGGAGTGGAAGCTATAAAATAAGTAGGTGAGTTAATTGAATACAAATAATATTTTGGTTGCAGATCCATTTAATGAGGAACATATAAAATTGTTCAACGATTTTGAAATTAATAATTTTAATAATAAAATGCCAGTAACAACATATTTAACAGAAATAAAAAAAGCCTATGACAATAAATCTATTTATAATGAATTACAAAATAAGAGTAATGAATTAAATATAATTGTTTTTGAAATGAATGAAAAGCAAATAAAAGATTATTGTTATATTAAGGGAGAAAAAGATAGAAAAGTATGTGAATTATTTTTTGCCCACTTAAATTCTCCTAAAACAAATAGGACTTTTCTGCAAAAAGTAAGTAATTATGTATTAGATATACTGGGAATGGAACTTGTAAATGTATCAATTAACCAAGAAGATAAAACATTGTATTCACAATTAAAAAGTAATGGCTATGAAGATATTGGTGAAGTAAACGGAAAAACAACATTTATTAAAGAAAAAGAAGAAATATATGAAAATAGTAAGGTAATGTTATGAAAATTATTAAAGACTTAAAAAAGAACACAATTATTTTATTATTAATAACATTATTAATATTATTTATAATACTAAAAGATGACTTTCAAGGTATAATAAATGCTTTAATGTCAATGAATATAATCTTTATTGCAATTGCTATCTTCTTTTTCTTTGTATCAATATTTTTTAAAGCAATTGCTAACTATATTACTATTAATGATAAAAATAAAATAAGTCTAAAAGAATCTTTTAAACATGAAGTCATAGTACAATTTTTTAATGGTATTACTCCTTTTTCAACTGGAGGACAACCTATGGAAGTATATATGATGACAAGACATGATATTGCAGTTGTCCAAGCAACTAATATATCTATTCAGAATTTTATTTTTTATCAAACAGCATTAGTAATATACGGACTTTTAGCAGTTATATATAATTACTTCTTTCATATATTTCCTAAAACAGTTCTATTAAGAAAACTAGTATTGTTAGGTTTTATTATAAATGTTTTAGTAGCTATAATTTTAGTATTAATTTTAATTTCAAAAACTCTTACCGAAAAAATAGCAATGTTTTTTATTAACTTATTAGCAAAGATTAAAATTATTAGAAATAAAGAAAAGATAGTAAAAAAAGTAATTATAAAACTTGATGAATTTCATAATAGTGCCTCTTTATTAACTAAACGAAAAAGTTTATTTTTTAAAGGAGTTGTATTAAATATTTGCAGTTTAACATGTCTTTATATAATTCCACTATTTATTGTATTTAGTTTAGGAGATTTTTCAACTTTAAATGTATTTACTACACTAACATCATCAGCTTATGTTTTGTTAATTGGATCTTTTGTACCAATTCCCGGAGCTAGTGGTGGAATAGAATATGGCTTTTTACAATTTTATGGTAATTTCTTAAAAGCAAAAGTTTTAACTGCAGTTTTAATTGCATGGAGATTTATAACATATTACTTAGGAGTAATAGTTGGAGCTATAACATTGAACACAGAAGGGAAGGTAAAATAAATGAGAATAGGATTATTTACTGATTCATATCCACCATATATAAATGGTGTTTCTACTAGCGTTGCTATGTTAAAAAAAGCATTAGAAAAATTAGGAAATACTGTCTATGTTGTAACTGTTAGTAATAATGCTTTGAAATATGAGTATAATGAAAAAGAAAGAATATTGAAAATACCGGGAATTCCAGTTGGAATATATGACTATCGCTTAAGTAGAATTTATCCCGTATCAATGATTAAAACAATGAAAAATTGGAATTTAGACGTAATTCATTCTCATACAGAGTTTGGTATAGGAATACTAGCTAGATTATTTTCCAAACAATTCAGTATTCCATTAGTACATACTTATCACACATTATATGAAGATTATACTCATTATATTACTCATGGTTATTTTGAAAAATCCAGTAAAAAAATTGTTGAATACTTAACAAAATTCTATTGTGACAAAACAGCTAATGAACTTATAGTACCAACTAATAAAATATATAGATTATTTAAAGAAAAGTATGAATTTACCAAAAATATTCATATAATTCCTACAGGTATAGAAGTAGAAAGATTTTTTAAAGAAAATATAAATAAGGAAGATATTAACTTATTAGAAAAAAAATTAAATATAAAGAAAAAGGATTTTATAATTGTTTTTGTTGGAAGATTAGCATCCGAAAAAAATGTTGAATTCTTAATTAGAGCTCAACAAAAATTAGTAAAGATAAATCCATCTATAAGACTTTTGATAGTTGGAGATGGTCCTGATAAAGAAAAGTATGAACAATTAGCTAATTCATTAAATCTAGGAGATAGAGTAATTTTCAATGGAAAAGCAGCTTGGGAAGAAGTTCCTATCTACTATCATGTATCTGATATTTTTGCTACTGCATCCACATCAGAAACACAAGGACTTACTGTAATAGAAGCTATGGCGTCTAGTATAACTCCTGTTTGTATAAAAGATGAATCTTTTTTAGGAACAATTACGGATGAATTAAATGGAAGAATCTTTACAAATGAAGATGAATATATAAAAGAAGTCATTGAACTTGTAAATGATAACAACTTAAGAAATAGATATAATACTCAAGCTCGTATTCAAGCAGAACACTGTAGCTCAAGAGCATATGCTGCAAGTGTAGTAGAAGTGTATGAAAGAGCTATCAAAGATAAAAAGAAAGAAAATAATTATGGAATTTTCTCATATATAAGAAAAAAAATAAAAGGAGATTAAGATGATAATTGTTTTAAATAATAAATGTAATTTAAATAAAGATGAATTCAAAGATTATCTAAATTCTTTGAATAAAATAGATACACAACATACACTAATACTTACTCCAACTTTTTTAAATATTCCAGAATTTTCTTCAAATAAGATATTATTAGGAGCACAAAATGTTGGAAGTTTTGAAAATGGTGCTCATACTGGAGAGGTTTGTGCAGAACAGTTAAAATCGTATGGGGTTAAATATTGTATAGTAGGTCATTCAGAACGTAGAAAAGATCAAAAAGAGACAAATGAAGACATAAAAAACAAAATAGAACAATTAACTAGTCACAATATAGTACCAATATTATGTATAGGAGAAACTAAAGAACAAAGACAAGAAAATATATATAAAGATATATTAATTGAACAATTAGATAGTGTGTTAAAGCAACTATCTCCTAATATACGTAGAGAAGTAATAATAGCTTATGAACCAATATGGTCTATTGGTTCAGGAATAATTCCAAATAATAAAGAAATTGAAGAGGTAAATTTACTTATAAAAAGCTATTATAATAATGAAATTCTATATGGTGGAAGTGTTAATGAAAATAATATAGAAGAATTGAAAAAATGTTCTTCAATAGACGGTTATTTGCTAGGAGGATTAAGTTTAAAACCAGCAAATCTCCAAGAGTTCGTCAACAAATTGTAAATCGACAAAATAAGAGCTTTTGCGCTCTTTTATTTTGTAGAATCTTGTTATACAATGATAATGCTAAGTAGTTATAATGATAGGAGACTAAATGAAAACAATAAATTTATTAGTTGTAGATGATAATAAAGACTTAGTAGTAACAATGAAAAAGTATTTTGAAGATAACTCTAATATTAGAGTTAAATTTGTATCTCACGATGGTGAAGATGCACTAAGACTAATTGAGTCAAAAAAAGAAGAATATGATTTAATTGTGTTGGATCCGTTGATTCCTAAACTAGATGGCTTAACTCTTTTAGAAAAATTAAAAGAGAAAAGACTTGATAAAAAAGTATTTATAATAAGCTCATATAAAGAAATTAATATTCTACAAAGAGCTACTGAATTTAACATTATAAATTATATGCTTAAGCCATTTGATTTAGGTATATTAGAAAAAAGAATATTAAATTATTATGAAAAAGATAATCAAGAAAATACAACAATAGAAAGTGAAAAGATTACAATAAAGAAAAAAATTACAAAGATTATACATGAATTAGGAGTTCCTTCTAATTTGAAAGGATATAATTACATAAGAGAAGGTATTATGTTAGTTTATTATGATCCTTCATTATCGAGTAAGATAACAAAAGGATTATATCCATTGATAGCAGAAAAATATACTTCTAATGAATCTCGTGTAGAAAGATCTATGCGACATGCGATTGAAGTAAGTTGGAATAGAGGAAATTGGGACATGATGGAAGAAATATTTGGCTATAGTGTAAGCATAGACAAAGCTAAACCAACTAACTCTGAGTTTATAGTAACAATTGCAGATATGCTACGATTAGAATATAAAAATGTTTGATGCTTTAAGCATCTTTTTTTGTTAACTCTCTGTTCTTGACATATTATATTTAAAAAAGTATACTTAATTTATAAAATATGTGAGGAGGTAACAGTTAATGGAACGAAAGATAGAACAATTTTTAGTAAAATGGAAAAAAGACAAAACTGGAAAACCATTAATAATCTATGGTAGTAAACAAATTGGAAAAACATTCACATGTTTAAACTTTGGAAAAAAAGAGTATAAAAACGTTGTATATTTTAATACTGAGAATAATATTGAATTAGCTGATCTTTTTAGAAGAGAAAAAGCAATCGATAAAATAATTGTAAGCTTATCACTTATTTCAGGAGAAACAATATTAAAAGATGATACATTAATAATCCTAGATAATTTAATTAACAATGACATAGTTAGAGGTATGAAATTATTTGGTAGTGATAAAAGTTCCTATAATATTATAGGTATAACATCAAGAAGAGAAAAACTGAATGATTTTAAGGGAGAAGAGCTACAATTTAAAAACATGACAGAAATGGATTTTGAAGAATATTTATGGGCTTTAGATGAGAAAAATTTAGCAAATCTAATTAGAGAATGTTATGAAAAAAGAAAAACTAATCCTTTTCATAAAGTAGCTTTAGACTTCTTTCAAGAGTATATATTAACTGGTGGTTTTCCTGAAGTTGTAATTTCTAAACTATCAGGCAAAAATCAATATGAACTTGATGCCATCAAGCAAAAAATATTGGATGTGTATAAAAAAGAAATTGCCTTAAATGCTAACTTAATTGATATACCTAGGGGAATTGAAGTATTAAATTCTATTCCTCAACAATTAAAAAAAGCAAATAGAAAATTTCAATATGGAGTAATAGGAGCTGGACGAAGAGCTAAAGAATATGAATCATCAATTAATTACTTAATTAATAATCAATTAATTTATAGAAGTTTTAAAATAAAAGATGTAAAATCTCCATTAAGTAGTTGCAAAGACAAAGATAGTTTCAAACTATATCTTACAGACGATGGATTACTATATTCAATGCTTCATGTGAATCAAAAACAGCTATTAACTAATGAATTATTAAAAGAAACATTATATGAAAATCATATTGCTAAAACATTAGTTGAAGCAGGTTATCCATTATATTATTATCAATCAGAAGGAAAAGCAGAAGTAAATTTTGTTGTTCAAAATAGAATGGGAAAAATCATTCCTCTAGAAATAATAATAAAATCTAATTCTAAAGCTAAATCATTGTCAGTATTTATGAAAAAATACAAAGTAGAAGAGGCATTTAGAATAACAGAAAATAACTTTCAAACAAAAAAGGAAATTAGATATATTCCAATTTATGCAATTTTTTGCTTAAATACAATGAAAATATAGGGAAGCATTAATTTAAATAATGCTTTTTTTATATTGTTATAATCGAAAAAACGTTCTATAATTTTATTTAGGGAGGTATTTATGGAAAGAATTATATTTCATGTAGATGTTAATAATGCTTTTTTATCGTGGTCTGCTATTGATTTATTAAATAAGGGCTACAAAGAAGATATAAGAAAAATACCTTCTATTATAGGTGGAGATGAAAAAGAACGTAGAGGAATAGTTTTAGCTAAGTCTCCAATTGCCAAAAAATATGGAATAGTGACTGCTGAACCGATATATCAAGCAAAGAAAAAGTGCCCAAATTTACAAATATTTGAAGCAAATTATGAATGGTATCAAACACAATCCCATAAATTTAAAGATTATTTAAGACAATATTCTCCAAAAATTGAAGAGTTTTCAATTGATGAATGTTTTATTGATATGAGTGGGACAAACTATTTATATAAAGACTATATAGAATTAGCATATAAAATAAAAAATGAAATAAAGAATAAATTTGGTTTTACCGTAAATGTTGGAATTGGAAATAATAAACTTTGTGCAAAAATGGCTTCTGACTTTGAAAAACCAGATAAAGTTCATACTTTATTTAAAGATGAAATTGCAACTAAGTTATGGCCTTTAGATGTAAAAGATCTTTTTATGGTTGGTAAAAAGACAGCACAAGAATTATATAAAATGAATATTCATACAGTAGAGCAATTAGCCCATACAAATATAAATAAATTAGAAAAAGTATTTAAAAACCAAGCGAAGTATTTAAAAGATTATAGTTGGGGAATAGACGAAAGCGAAGTAAGTGAAAATAATTATCATAAAAATAATAGTATTAGTACTACTCAAACACTTCCTTATGACATGGACGATGAGGTAAAATTAAAAGAATATCTTATGTTGCAAACAGAAAAAGTAAGTAGAGAATTAAGAGAAAAAGGTAAGTATACAAATACAGTTGCTGTCATATATAAAGATAGAAACTTTGTTTCATATACTGCACAAGAAAAATTAAATAACCCGACCAATGATACAAAAGTTATATATAAAAAGGTAATCAAAATATTTGAAAATAATTTTAAAAAAGAACCGTTAAGGCTTATAGGAGTTAGATTATCTGATTTAACAAGTAGAAAGAATGAACAAATATCTTTATTTGAAATAGATAATGAAAGCTCAAAAAATGATAATATTCAAAAAACTATAGATAGCCTAAATAAGAAATTTGGTTCTGACTTAATAATACCTGCATCATTAAAAGCAGTAGCAAAACAAAAAGAAGAAAAATAATTTGAAAAAAATTGCGAAAAATGTGAAAAAATGCTTGCAAATAAACAATTCTATTGCTATAATTTAATACGTGTGACTGCTTAGATGTGCGAGGTTGTCGATACGCCAGGTTAAGTTGTTAATTCAAATAAAGAAAAACAACTTAAACGGTCTCGGGTTATTCGTGCGGA
>CANQCQ010000015.1 GCA_947589725.1 uncultured Bacilli bacterium
TAGGGTTTCAAGAAATAGATGGCAAGATATATTTCCTATCACGAGATAGGACAATGTATGGAGCTAAAAAAACAGGCATGCTTACTGTAGGAGACTATAACTATTACTTAAATCCTAATGCTCAAATAGGTTGGTTCACATATAAAAATAATAAATATTATGCCAATGAAAGAGGAGAAATTCAATTAGGATTTCAAGAAATAGATGGTAAAATATACTTTTTCTCAAGAGATAAAACTAAGTATGGGGCAATGCGTACAGGTTGGTTAGAAGTAAATAATAACTATTATTATTTAGATGATACTGGAGCTGCAACTATAGCTGATGCCAATATAGATGGTCGAAATTATCGTTTTAATAGCGATGGTTCACTTTCCGGTTTTCAACAAAAAGATGGTCAATTATACTATTATGACCCTGATGGAACATTAAATAAAGGTGTTCAATATATGTGTGATAAATATTTTGACTTTAATGTAAGAGATGGTCATTTTCAAGGTTTTGCAACTAGAATTACAGTTATAGATGTTTCAAAATGGCAAGGTGTAGTTAACTGGGATGAAGTAAAAAATTCTGGTAAAGTAGATGCTGTAATACTTCGCCTAGGTTCTGCAACTTCAGATTTAGATCCTCAATTTATAAGAAATGTTCAAGAATTAAACAGATTAGGAATACCTTATGGAGTATATTTATTCAGTTATGCAGAAAATGCTTATGAAGCAGAATTAGAAGCAAACTTTGTAATTAATACAATTAATAATTCCAATTATCATGTAAATGTCAATCCTCATCTTGGAGTTTTCTATGATCTTGAAAGTTGGATTAATTCCCTAGATGGTCATACTTCAGACGGAATTAGTAAAAATACATATTCAGAAATGATTCATACCTTTGTAGATAAAGTAAGTTCTTCTCTAAACTTACCAGTAGGTGTGTATGCATCCAAATACTATGTTCAAGATAGATTTTTAGAAGAAGACAAACCATATGTTACATGGATTGCTCAATGGTCTAATACTTGTACATATAATGGAACTTATAAAGGATGGCAATATACCAGTGAAGGTTCAATTCCAGGAATTAATGATAATGTAGATATGAATTTATTTTACTTTTAGAACTATTACAACAATAGTTCTTTTATTTACTAATATAAATAATTGATATATAATTAAATTGTTATAAAAGGAGTATATATGAAGACAAATATTAAAGATAATAAATTAATTATTCAAATTATGAAATTCATAGTAGTAGGTGGAATTGCTACTTTAATAGATTTTGTAGTATTATTTATACTTAAAGAATTTATTGGTTTAAATGAAATCCTCGCAAACACAATATCATTTACAGTTTCTCTAATTTATAATTATATAGCTAGTATTAAATGGGTATTCGATGTTAATAAAGAAAAAGATTCCAAAAAACAATTAATTTTCTTTATTATATTTAGTGTTATTGGTTTATTGATTAATAATTTAATTATGTGGATATTTATTGAATTTTTAGGTGTTTATTATTTAATTAGCAAAGTCTTCGCAACAGGAGTGGTCATGATATTTAATTTTGTAACACGTAAGTTATTTCTAGAATAAATCTATAAATAAACTTATGTTATAATAATGTTAAATACATAAGGAGTGATGTCTCTTGAAAAAATGTGTATTAATAATGAATCCAGAAAGTGGAAAGGCAAAAAATAAAGAAAATATTAAAAATATTTATGATATACTTCGTAAATATGATTATGACGGTAAAATAGTTTATACAAAGAAAAAAAGTGATGCAACGGAAATAGTTAAAGGATTAGATAACTCAATTGATCTAGTTATTAGTTGTGGTGGCGATGGAACTTTAAACGAAGTAGTAACTGGAAATCTTCAAAGACAACAAAAATTAACTTTAGCTAATTTACCTTTAGGAACAACAAATGATGTTGGAAATATGTATGGTTTAAATGGTAATATTATAAGCAATTTGGAAAAGTTATTAAAAGGAAAACCTAAAAATATTGATGTTATAAAAATAAATGGAGTACCTTTTGTATATGTAGCATGTTTAGGTGATTATATAGATATGGCTTATAATACTCCAAGAGAATTAAAAAAGAAATATGGTAAGATAGCCTATATATTATATGGCCTAAAACAGTTAAGAAATAAAATAAATGAATATAACATAAAATATAAAGTAAATGGTGAAAGTCATCGAGGTAAATATTCATTTATATTTATAACTAATTCATCCAGAGTAGCTGGAATGGATGATATTTATTATGATGTTAAATTAAATGACAATAAATATGAAGTAGCACTTGCTAAAATAGATAATAAAAAAGACATGTTAAAAATGTTAGTTATGATCCAGACAAGAGCTTTAAAAGATATCCCTGGAATTACTTATTATCAGACAGATGATTTTGAAATTGAATTTTTAAATCCTCCCAAAACATCTTGGTGTATAGATGGAGAAGAATTAAAATCTAGTAAAACTAAGTTTAAGTTTGAAATAGATAGAACCACAACAATGTTAATGCCTCGTGAAAACTTATCTAAGTTATTTGAAAGTGAGTAATATGAAAAAGTATAGAAAAAGAAAAGTAAATAAAAAAATGCCAACAGTCAATGTAATAGTATTCTTGTTATTAAGATTTTTAATTGTTGTTTGTATGGTTGCTCAAAGTATGCATGGTAACTGGAATAATGTATTTTTATGTATTTTAACATTAATATTATTTACAGTACCAATATTTGTAAAAAATAAATTGAATATTGAATTACCTAAAACACTAGAAATAATTATATATTTATTTATATTTTCAAGTGAAATTTTAGGAGAAATTCAAAACTTTTATGGAATATTTAAGCATTGGGATACAATGCTTCATACTTTAAATGGGTTCTTATGTGCAGCTGTTGGTTTTTCACTTGTAGATATATTAAATAGAAATGAAGATAACTATATAAGTATGACTCCAATATTCATGGTAGTTGTATCAATTTGCTTTTCAATGACAATAGGTGTACTTTGGGAATTTGCTGAATTTGGTGTTGATACATATTTAGAAAAAGATATGCAAAAAGATAGAGTTATTCAAACAATTAATTCTAAAGCTTTAGGTAATAGTGAATTAAATGAAAAAATAACTATAAATGATATAAATAAAACAATAATATATTATGATAACTATAGGAAACAAATACTTATAGATGGATACTTAGATGTTGGTTTGATAGATACCATGAAAGATTTATTTGTTAATTTCTTGGGAGCTTTAATTTTCTCATTATTTGGATTTTTATATGTAAAAGATAGAGATGAATATAATTTTATTGAAAGATTTATTCCATTTGTAAAGAAGATGCAAGAAGAGTAATCTTCTTTTTATATTCAAAAACTTTTTAGATTGTAGAATTTATGATATGATTATATGGAAAGAATAGAAGGTATATTATGAAAAAAAAGAAGTTTAATTCAAAACGTTTGACAATTAAATTAATGCTTTGCTCAATATACTTAATTATTATTACTATTCTCTTAGTTGGTTCATATAGGATGTTTTCAAAAAACAAGATAATAAAAAAATGGGATGAAGTATCATCAACAGAAGAATATAGTTATATGGAAATATCGAGGATGTCAGAAAAGTTTGCTTATTACGAAAATGAAAACATCGGCCTACATTTTGTAATTGAAGAAGAGGATACAAAGCAGTGGCATACTTATGTAATTGCTATAGACGAAAGTAATTATAATGACTATAAAGCTTTAATAGATTATTCTTATAATAGAACAGATAAAAAACCTGATAAAGTAGTTGTATATGGATATCCTAGTATAATGAATGATGAATTAAAACAAATAATATTAAAAAATATATCTAATTTTTTACCTAATCAAAATGAATTAAATATTACAAAAGATAATTTAGAAAATTATTTAACAAATAGTTATTTAGATACAACAATAGCACATAATGAAGGCTTTGATTTTATATTATTTATTACATTATTATTACTTTTTATAATGATTGCACTATTAATATTTACAATATTTGATAGAGATAAAATTGTTGATAATATTGAAAAAAAGACTAAAGACACTTCTAAAAAGAAAGTAAAAGTTAAAAATTAAAGAAATGGAGATGCTACTTATGAACTTTGTACAAATACAAGAAAATGAATATGAAGAATTTTGGAATAATCACCCAAATAAGTCTTTTTTATCTTGTCCTAAGATAGCTAGATTGAGAGAAAAAAGAGGCTGGAAATCATACTTTGTTGCTGAAAAAGAAAATGATAAAATAGTTGCCAGTGCGATGTTAGTTTCTAAAAGACGTCATTTTGGTGTTTATGAATTTTATGCTCCAAGAGGTTTTTTAGCAGATTTTAAAGATGAAAATTTAATAAAAACATTTACTAATGATTTAAAAAAGTTCATAAAACAACATAATGGATATGTATTAAGAATTGATCCCTATATAATTAATAAACAAAGAGATATAGATGGCAATATTGTAGAAGGAGGAGTTGATAATTCCTTTTCTATTAAATTATTAAAAGATTTAGGATATAAAAAAGTATCTAAAGAAAATAAAGAACAAGTAGGTTGGATGTTTTCTTTAGACTTAGAAGGAAAAGATGAAGAAACTATTTTAAAAGAAATGAAGCCTGGTACAAGAAACACAATCAGGAAAACAGAAAAAATAGGCATCGATGTTCGAGAAATTTCTTATGATGAATTAGGCGAGTTTTATAAAATTATGGAAGAGACTTCAAAAAGAAAAGGATTTTTAAATAGAGAATTATCTTATTATCAAGATATGTATAATTTATTTCATGAATCAAATGAAGTAAAATATTTTATAACTTCTATAAATTTAGATAAGTATATTGAATCATTAAAAAATGAAAAAGTAGAAAAAGAAGAAAAAATAAATGCCTTAAGTGCTGCAAAATATAATGATGGTCAAAAGAAAAACTTATCCAATGAAATTGATTCTCTTACTAAGCGTATAAAAGAAGCAGAAGATATTATTTTACAGACTGGAGAAAATGTGATAAACTTATCTGGTTCTATGTTCATATTAATAAAACCTGAAATAATATATTTATCAAGTGGTAATTATGAAGAATATATGAAATTTAATTCTCAATATTTAATTCAATGGGAATTAATAAAGTATGGAATAAAAAATGGTTTTAAAAAACATAACTTTTATGGTATACCAGAAGATATTAATACTCATCCAAAAGATTATGGAATATATGAATTTAAAAGAGGATTTAATGGTTATGTTGAAGAATTAATAGGAGAATATGAATTACCAATAAAATTACATTATTATTTATTTAAATTAATACATAAAATAAAAAAATAGAGGTGCATGATGAAAAATATACAAGATTTCTATAATAAAATAAAAGATATAAGATATGGTTGGCATGATAAAGATGGAAATATAAATGAAAAAATAGTAAACTTTAGAGAAAATTTTATACTTCAAGATAAAGAAACTATACTTAAAGATAGATATGCCATTTGTTGGGAAATGTGTGAAATACAAAGAGAATTCTTTAATAAAAATAATATTGAAAATAAAACAATATCAGCTTATTTAAATAATAGTAGAAACAATGCTTGTCATACCTTTTCAGTATTTTTCTTAAATAATAAATGTTATTGGTTTGAAGCATCATGGATAAATAAAAAAGGAATTAGAGAATTTAATTCTCTAAATGAAGTATTAGAATACTTTAGAAATAATTTCCAAGATTTTGCTAGAAGTGAATATGATAAAAATAATTTATTATTTTTTGAATATGATAGAGTCACTCCCGGAACAACAGTAGATGATTTTTATAAAAATTTTCTAAATGGTAAAAAATTATAAAATTTATACAGAATAATAAAGGTTTTAAAAAATAAAGCCTTTATTTTTTATAATTTATTGACTAATATTGCATAATATAATATTATGAATATATGAACAATTATTCATATAATAGAGGTGTAAAATGAAAATACATAGTAAAGAATTACTTATTGGATTAAGTGAGTTTTATAAAATATTTGGAGATCCTACTAGATTAAGAATACTTGATGTTTTAGCTAATAAGCCATTATGTGTTAATGAAATTAGTGAAGCTATTAATGTATCACAGTCAGCTATATCACATCAGTTAAAAATATTGAGATTATCTAATCTAGTAAAAACAGAAAAAATAGGTAAAAACGTTTTATATTCTATTAGTGATGATCATATAAAGATTATCTTAAAATATGGTTTAGAACATATAAAAGAGGTGATATAAATTGAAAAAATATCTTAATTTAAATTTAATTGAATTAATCATAAGTACTCTTCTTTTTATAATTGCTCAGTTTATATCTAATAATCATTTATTACTAATTATTTCATATCTAATTATTACTTATAAAATATATATTATATCTATAAAACAGTTACTAAATAAAAATATATTTAATGAATATACTCTTATGATTTTAGCTTCATTAGGTGCTTTTTATATTGGTGAATATAATGAAGCTGTCATTGTGATGATTTTATACTCTTTAGGAGAATATTTATCTGATTTAGCTGTTGAAAAAAGTAAAGAATCTATTATTAGTTTAATGGATTTAAGGGTTGAAAAAGTGCATTTAGTTAAAGGAGAAAAAATAAAAGATGTCAAGTTAAAAGATGTAAAAGTTAATGATATATATAAACTATTTCTGGGAGAGAGGGTTCCATTAGATGGTGTTATTCTTGAAGGAAAGTCATTACTTGATACAGCTCCTATAACTGGAGAGTCTATTCCTAAAGTAGTTCATGAAAATGACAAAGTACTAAGTGGCTGTATAAACAAAGATTCTCTCTTAACAATAAAAGCAGAATCAACACATGCCACTACAACTACTACAAAAATATTAAAATTATTAGAAGACTCTAATAAAACATCTAGTAAAACAGAAAAATTCATTACAAAATTTGCAAGTATTTATACTCCAATAGTTGTATTATGTGCACTTATATTAATAATATTTCCAACTATTTTAACTGGATCAAATATAAATATTTGGCTATATCGTGGATTAGTATTTTTAGTTGCTTCATGTCCTTGTGCTTTAGTAATATCTGTACCATTAGGTTATTTTTGTGGACTAGGAGTATCTTCACGTAATGGAGCAATTATAAAAGGAAGTAATGTTTTAGATGATTTATGTAACATAGATTATTTATTGTTAGATAAAACCGGTACTATAACAGAAGGAGTATTTGAAATTACTAAAATAAAAACAAAAAATATAGAAGAAAAAGAATTTCTTAAGACAGTAGCATCAGCTGAAGTGTATTCTAATCATCCTATTGCTAAAGTAGTAAAAGATAAATGGAATGATAATTTATATTCAATAACTAATTTTAAAGAAATAAGTGGTAAAGGCATAACTTGTAAAATTAATAATAAAGATATTATACTTGGGAATAAAAAATTATTAAGTGAGTATAATATAGAATGTGAAGAAGTATCTTATGCTGGTAGTATAATATATCTTTCTATTAATAAAGAATATAAAGGTTATATGATAATATCTGATAAAATAAAAGATTGTAATCTTGACCTATCAAAATTAAAAAGTGTTGTTAATAAAGATATAATTATTTTATCAGGAGATTCTAAGAACGTTGTTGAAAGTATTTCTAAAAAATTAAAAATTAAGAATTTCTATTCAGAATTATTACCAGAAGAAAAAGTAGAAAAACTAAATTATTATAATAATCTTGGATCAACTATGTTTGTAGGGGATGGTATAAATGATGCTCCAGCCTTAGTTAAAGCAAAAGTTGGAGTATCTATTGGCAATATAAGTAGTGATGCTGCATTAGAAGCTAGTGATGTAGTTTTAATGAATGATAATTTAAATACTATTGCTAAAATAGTTAAAATAAGTAAAAAAACAAAGGAAAAAGTAAAACAATGCATAGTCTTTGCTCTTGCTGTTAAATTTATAATTTTATTACTAAGTTGTTTTGGTCTATCTAGTATATGGCTAGCAGTATTTGCAGATGTAGGTACAACTTTACTTTCTGTTTTGTATATTTTAACTTTATCATTAAAAAAATATTAAAGGTATGATGTTTTATGAAGAATAAAAAGATAATTATAAGTTCTATAGTAATATTATTTTTATTATGCTTTATACTCTTAATCTATCATTATTATAGAATTTTAACCGCAAAAATCTTAGTAGTGGAAAAGCCAAATAAAACACTCGAAGTTTATGATGAAGTTCATATTAGTGATTTATTACTAAATATAAATGGTAAATTAATAAATGATAAATTATTAGATACTTCACAAGTAGGAAAAAAAGAAATAAGTTTTGATTATATCAATGATGATAAAATAAAAGTATCTTATAAATTAACTTATAAAGTAAAAGATACAACTCCACCAATTATAGGGGTTGACTCACCATATACAATAACTTTAGGATATCAAGAAGATTTAGCAGCTGAATTTTTTTGCGGTGATAACTATGATAATACTCCAACCTGTGTAGTAGAAGGAGAATATGATACTAATAAAGTAGGAACTTATTATTTAAAATATCGAGGAATTGATAATAGTAAAAATGAAAATTCGGCTAATTTTATTTTAAATGTAGTAGAAAATGATGATACTAATAATAATGAATATGAAGAGCCCCAAACAATCTCTTTTGATGAAATAAAATCTAAATATAAAAATAAAAATACCAAAATAGGTATTGATGTTTCTAAGTGGCAAGGTAACATTGATTTTAAAGAAGTAAAAAAATCTGGTGTAGAGTTTGCTATGTTAAGAGTTGGTAGTGAAGATAAAGATGGTAACTTATATGTAGATTCTACTTTTTTAAAGAATATTAAAGGTTTTAATGATGTAAATATTCCAGTTGGAGTTTACTATTATTCATATGCAGATAGTATTGAAAAAGCAACTAAAGAAGCTAAATGGGTTATAAAACAAATAAAGAAATACGATATAGACCTACCAGTAGTTTTTGATTGGGAAAATTGGGGAAATTATCAAGAATATAAACTGAGCTTCCATTCATTAACAGAAGTTGCTGATGCCTTTCTAACAACAATAGAAAAAGAAGGCTATAAAGGAATGCTTTATAGTAGTAAATATTATCTAGAAAATATTTGGTATAAAACTAATTATAAAACATGGTTAGCTCATTACACTGATCAAACTAATTATAAAGGAGACTACTATATATGGCAATTATGTAGTAATGGTAGAGTTAGTGGAATAGAAGATAACATGGTAGATATTGATATACTTTACAAATAAAAATTCTTTTTTCTATTTTTATATACAAAAAAAATTTAAAATAATATATAATAATTAATATAGGAGGGGTATCAATGTTAAGAAGAGAACAAAAAATTAGAAACATTGTATTATTTACCTTATTTTCTCTTGTATTTATTGGTGTTGGATATGCAATTATTAATTCAACATTAAATATTAATGGTAAGTTACAAATAAATAATTTAAAATTTGATGTTCATTTTGAAGATATCCAAGCTAGCCCTGAAAGTACAGTAGAGGCTACTGAATTAAAAATAAATGAATTAACAAATGTAAAACTAAATGTCAATTTAAAAAAGCCTGGCGATGTATATAAATTTACGGTTAAAGTAGTAAATAAAGGAAATACTAATGCTGTCTTATCAAATTTAGAATTAAGTGGTTTAACTGGAGAACAAACTGGAACTGTCAGTTCTACAATAAAATATTCAGATGAAATTGATGTTCAAGAATCAGATAAATTAACTCCTAATCAAGAAAAAACAATAGTAGTAACTATAAAATCAGACATTGATATATCTAATGATCAATTACCAACAGCTGATGAGAACTTAACTCTTAATTTATCAATGGATTATGTTCAAGAAGAAGAGTAATTAAAAAAAGTCTCACATCATTTGATGCGAGACTTTTTATTTTAAATATATTTATAAATACTAATAATATAATTATTATTTTTAGTATTTTTTATAATTTTATTATACTTAAATTTACCTATTCTTCTAATACTAAATGTATCACTTTCTTTCAACTTAACTGATAAACTTTTTAAAATATCATTATTATATAAAATCTCTTTATTTTTAAATTTTTCTTCAACTTGATTTCTTGAAGTATTAATAACTCTAGATATTACCGTATCAATCCTATTACTAGAGGCAATAATTTGTATCTCTTCATACTGTTTTCTATAATTCTTTAAAAAATCTAAATCTAATTTTTCTAATTCAACAGAACTATTCTTCACACTTTTAAAATTAGATTCAAAATAATTTTGAAATAACTCTAAAATATAAATGTAATAAGAATCATTATCAATAATTATATCTCCAAATACTTCATTTGATATTTGAAGAGAAAACATTGTACCTAGAATATCTTGATGCTTTAACTTAATTTTTGACTTAATTTTATATAAAATTACTTTAGGCAATTCTTTAGTATAAAAAATAACTTTTTCACTATCTGGATAAGGATAATATATCTTGTAGTTAAAGTCTTTTAATTTACTTTTTAATTTTTCACAACTTTTAGAATCTAGAAAAAAAGTTGCTTGATCATTATAAAGTCTATTTAAATTTTTCTCTATATTAAACATACAATTCTCCATAGACAAAATTATAACACAAAAAAATAGATCATTGATCTATTATAAAAATTCCTTAATCTTTTCTACATACTCTTCTTGAACATCTACATATTCTTTTAATATTTTTAAAACATCATTACTTAAACCACCATGATTTAAAAATTTTCTTCCTTCAATAATTCCCATATTTAGTCCTTGCATAGTAAGTTCACTTAGTTTAGAAGTACTGCTATCAGTAATAGTTCTAATTTGTATACCATACCAAGTCATTACTTTAGCTACTCCAGAAGTATCTTTAGCTTTTAAATCTGCATATTGTTCATGTAACTTATTTATTTTTAAGGACATTTTATTATATCTTTGTATAATATCAAAAATTAATTGCTTAAATTTTTTATCTTCTACTTTTTCAAGTATTGCACTTAAAGCTTCAGTTCCCATACTGCAACCCTTATTTAATTCATCTAATACTAATAAATTTTGCTCATCCATTAATATCCCTCCAATTTTATTGTGTCTCATAAGAAAATAATTATACATGTAAAATTATTTTAAATATCTTTTGTTTAATTGAAAAATTATTAATTATAAAGTAAAATTAAATATAGAATCAAATAATATATCATATATCATATGAAAGGTAGATGGCTGCTAATGCGTAAAATGAAAAATAGAAAAAAGAAATTTCCAAAGTATTTTTTAGTTGCATCTTTAGGCATTTTCTTGTTTCTAGGAGTAGGTTATTCTGTACTACAATCTTCTTTAGGATTAGATGGAACTATTGTTAATTCAAGAAATAGTTGGGATGTTAAATTTCAAGATATTTCTTATGCTGACGGAAGTGTCTCATCAACTGGAGTTGGTGTAGATAATGGAACAGGAAGTGTAGAAGGAACTGTTCAAAATATCAATTTAGATATACCTGGAGACTTCTTTGAATTTAGTATGAATCTAGTAAATAATGGTACTCTTCCTGCAATAATTGATAGTAAAGAAATAACTTCATTATCAGAAGATCAAGCAAAATA
>CANQCQ010000016.1 GCA_947589725.1 uncultured Bacilli bacterium
ATAAAACTAAAAAAGAAGAAACTGGGTCCAAGAATAATATTATAAATAATAAAGTAGAAAAATATTTAGGTTATTTGATAATACCAAAAATAGATTTAAAAAAGGGTTTCTTTCCCATTGAATCAAGCCAAAATGATGTAGAAAAAAATATATATGTTGTAGAAGGATCTTCATATCCTGATGTTTTGAAAGGAAACTTTATAATAGCAGCTCATTCAGGAACAGGTTGGAAAGCTTTCTTTAATGATTTATATAAATTAAATAAAGGTGATAAGGTAGAAGTTTTATATAAAAACAAATTATATATTTATAATATTACATCTATTTATAAACAAACTAAAACTGGAACTATAGCAATTTATAGAAATTATAATAAAACAACATTAACATTAGTTACATGTACAAATAATGATTTTAAAAATCAATCTGTATATATAGCTGAATTAATAGATATAGAAGAACAATAGGGGGTAAATATTTATGGCAATATTATCTTTATTAGAAAAATTAGCTATACTTTTTGAAGTTTCTAGATCTTCAATATTCTTTATAATATCCATAATATTTATAGTATTTTTTGGTTTGGTTTTAATAACAACCAATAAAATAAATATAAAAAATAGTAGAAAATTATTTATATCATTATATATATTTATAATAGCTTTTACTTTTATATTATATAGAGAATCATTATCAAGTATGATTGAATATTTAATGAATAATTTATTTGTAGTTATATATTTTCCAAATTTAGCAGTATATTTTGCAGCCATAGTAATTACAAATTTAATATTGTGGTTTAGTGTTTTTAATTATAAAGCTTCAACAATAATACGAAATGTAAATATTATAGTATATTTATTGATGAGTTATTTACTAATCGTTTTATTATCTGTTATAAACACAGAAAAACTTGATGTTTTCAATCAATCATCAATATATGGTAATCAAACAGCTCAAGCAATTATTGAATTATCTAGTGTTTTATTTATACTATGGATAATATTCTTAATTGTCTATAAAGGTATTATGACATATTTAACAAGAAATAATGATTATTCAGAAGAACCAAAAATGATTGTAAGTAACATTGATAAAAAGTTGACAAAAACAGATAAAAAATCAGATCCTTATATTGTAAAATCAACTCCAACATTTGCAAAAAACATAAGAAAAGATGAAGATTTAATAGCTTATGAAAATATACTTACTATTGAAGATTATAAATTATTGCTAGATCTTCTAAAAGAAAAAAAAGAATCTGATAAAGAACAAACTCAAAAAGCAAAAGAGGATGAAAAAGCTTTTGCTAAATATCAAGAACTTAAAGATTTATATGGTGTAAGGTAGACTTACACTTTTTCTTTACTCTCATTATTAAAATAAGATATAATAGGGAAGTAGAAAGAGTGAGAGTAATATGGATTTATCGGGATTAAATGATAGACAAAAAGAATCAGTATTGTATAATGAAGGACCTTTATTAATAATTGCAGGAGCTGGAGCAGGGAAGACTAAAACACTTACTACTAAAATTGCTTATTTAATAGAAGAGTTAGGAGTATCTCCTTATAATATCTTAGCTATTACTTTTACTAATAAAGCAGCAAAAGAAATGAAAGATAGAATTAACAATTTAATTGGAAGCATCGCAAAAAAAATACAGGTTTCTACATTTCATAGTTTTGGATTAAAATTGCTTAGAGAAAATTATAATGTATTAGGCTATGATTCAAACTTCGTAATTATGGATAGTGATGACTCTTTGTCCGTTGTTAAAAAGATTATAAAAGATATGAATTTAGATCCTAAAATATATAATCCACGAGCAATAAGAAATAAAATTAGTAGTTGCAAAAATGAGCTTATTATGCCAAAAGACTATGAAAGATTTGCAGCTTCTGAGTATGAACAAGTCATAGTAAAAATATATGAAAACTATGAAAAAAAATTAAAATCAAATAATTCCGTTGATTTTGATGATTTATTAATATTGCCTATTCAGCTATTTAGAAAAAATAAAGAAATATTAGAAAAATATCAAAACTTATATAAATATCTTTTAATCGATGAATATCAAGATACTAATGAAGCTCAATACATTTTAACAAAATTAATAAGTTCTAAAAGTAGATTGATTACCTGTGTAGGTGATGATTCTCAAAGTATTTATAGTTTTAGAGGAGCAAACTATAAAAATATTTTAAACTTTGAGAAAGACTATAAAGATGCTAAAACAGTATTACTAGAGCAAAATTATCGTTCAACTAGTACTATTTTGGATGCTGCTAATCAAGTAATAAAAAATAATCGTCAAAAGAAAGAAAAAAATTTATGGACAGCTAGAGGCGTTGGTGACAAGATAAAATACTATAGGGCATTTAATGAACGTGATGAGGCTCAATATGTTATACGTAAAATAAAAGAGCTTGTTGAAAAAAATGTACAATATCAAGATATAGCAGTTTTATATAGAACTAATGCTCAATCTCGTGTACTTGAAGAAGAAATGTTGAAAGAAAATATGCCTTATAAAGTTATAGGAAGTTTTTATTTTTATTCTAGAAAAGAAATTAAAGATTTAATAGCTTATTTAAGATTAATTCATAATCCAAAAGATAACATTTCTTTACTTAGAGTTATTAATACGCCTAAAAGAGGTATAGGATTAAAAACAATAGAAAATTTAACTGCAGAAGCAGATGCCAAAGAAACAAGTATATTTGAAGCTATCACTTCAGGAAAAGAATTAGAATTTAAACAATTAATAGAAAAACTTACTGTTTTAAAAGATGAGCTTACTTTAACACAATTAATAGATAAAGTATTAGACTCTTCTGGCATTAAAGCAGAACTTGAAAGTGAAAAAACTTTGGAATCAGAGATTCGATTAGAAAATTTGGAAGAATTTAAATCAATTACAAAATCATTTGAAGAACGTGATGGATTAATATCATTAGAAGATTTTTTATTGGAAGTTAGTTTAGTAAGTGATGTAGAAGAATATAAAGACGATCCTGATAAAATTAGTTTAATGACAATACATTCTGTCAAAGGATTAGAATTTAATCATGTTTTTGTAGTAGGACTAGAAGAAGGAATATTTCCACATATTAATTCATTAATGGATAATAGTGAATTAGAAGAAGAAAGAAGACTTGCTTATGTTGCTATTACAAGAGCAAAGGATGATTTGTACTTAGTAAATGCTAGACATAGAACATTATTTGGTAAAGAACAAGTAAATCCTGTAAGTAGATTTATAGGAGAAATAAATAGTGATTTAATACAAACTAATGAAACTAATGATAAGAAAGTTGAAGATAAAAAAATTGAAGTTTATGAAATGTTTAGAAATGATGAAGTTGAATATAATGTAGGAGACTTTGTATATCATGAATCATTTGGTGCAGGGAAGGTTGTAGAAGTAACAGAAACTCTTATAAGTGTTGCTTTTAAATTACCATATGGTGTTAAAAAACTTATGAAGAATCATAAAAAGTTATCAAAAATTGATAATTAATTAGAGGAGAAATAAAATGAATAAAGATATTACACTAGTTATATTAGCTGCGGGTATGGGGAGCAGATTTGGAGGATTAAAACAAATAACTCCGTTTGGCCCAAATAATGAATTTATAATTGATTATTCAGTCTATGATGCTATCAAAGCTGGATTCACAAAAATAGTTTTTTTAATAAAAGAGGAAAATTATAAAATATTTAAAGAAACTATTGGAAAAAGAGTTGAGCCTCATATTAAGGTAGAATATTGTTTTCAAAAGAATGATAACATTCCAAGTGGCTATAATTTACCAAAGGATAGAGTTAAGCCATTAGGTACTGCACATGCGCTATTATGTTGCAAGGAAAAAGTTCATGAACCATTTATGATTATTAATGCTGATGATTTTTATGGAAGAGATGCATATATTAAAGCAGCAAGTTTTTTAAAAAATTGTAGTACTGAAGACAATAAATATGGAATGATTGGCTATTTAGTAAAAAACACATTAACAGAAATTGGTGCAGTTAAAAGAGGTATTTGTACAGTCGAAGGAAGTAGCTTAATTAAATTAGAAGAATCATCAGTTGAGAAAATGAAAGATGGTAAAATTATTGCAAAACCTTTATGTGGTGACCCATCTTTTGAAGTTTCATTAAATGATATTGTATCTATGAATATGCTATTATTTAATCCAACAATATTTACATATATTGAAGAAAACTTTAAAGACTTCTTTGAAGAAAACAAAGAAAATCTAGATACTGCTGAATACTTAATTCCAATTTTATTATTTAAATTAATTAAGCAAGAAAAAGTAAACACTACAGTAATTAAAACAACTTCTTCTTGGTATGGAGTCACTTATCCAGAAGATGCTGAGGGCGTACGAGCTGCATTAAAAGAAATGGTTAATAATGGAAAGTATCCAAATAACTTATGGAAAGAGGATTAATATGAAAAATGATAAAACATTATTAATAATGGCTGCTGGAATGGGAAGCCGTTTTGGAGGATTAAAACAAATTGAACCTATGGGTCCTAATGGTGAATTTATAATTGATTATTCAATTTATGATGCTATTAAAGCAGGATTTAATAAAGTAGTATTTATTATTAAAGAAGAAAATTATGAAGTATTTAAAAAGACTATTGGTTCAAGAATAGAACCTCATATAAAAACAGAATATGTTTTTCAAAATAGAGACTATGTTAAAGAAGAATATTTGAATTTAATTGCTGATAGACAAAAACCACTTGGTACTGGACATGCAATTCTTTGTGCTAAAGATAAAATTAATGAGCCATTTGCAGTAATTAATGCTGATGATTTTTATGGTTATGAATCATTTGCAAAAGCATCTCAAACACTAGATGCTTTAGGAAGTCATGAATATGCAATGATTGGTTATAAAGTAAAAAACACATTAACAGAAAATGGTGCAGTTAAAAGAGGTGTATGTAAGGTAGAAAATAATTATTTAGTAGATATTACAGAATGTTCTATAGAAAGAATGAATGATAAAATAATAGCAACTCCGCTAGAAAATTCTGATAAATTATTTGAATTAGATGAGAATTCTACAGTTTCTATGAATTTATTATTATTTACACCATCATTTTTTCCACATTTAGAAAAAGAATTTTATAAATTTTTAGAAAAAAATAAGAATGATTTAAGTAAAGTGGAATTTTTTATACCAGATGCTATGTTTGAAGCTATTAACAGTAATTATGCAAAAGTTATCGTAAAAGAAACTCCATCTAAATGGTATGGAATAACTTATAAAGAAGATATTGATGTAGTAAAAAATGCTCTAAAAGAAATGGTTGATAAAAAAATATATCCTAATAGTTTATGGAACTAAGAAGTAAAATGTACTTCTTTTTCTTTTTTTGATATACTTATTTTTAGGAGAGATAAGTGCATGAATAATTTAAACATTGTCTTAGAAAATTTAAAAAATAATTATAAACTAAAAAGATTTTATTCTTCAAAAAAATTTTTTAGAAAGAAAAATTTTTCTAAAGATTTAGATATTACAAACTATTTAAAATTTGGAAAATTTAATGACATTGTCTTAGAATTTAATAAATTATTTGATGAGAAATTAAACTCTGAAAATAAAAATATTTTTAAAAAAGAAATAAAAAAGTTACAAATAATTGAAGTAAATGAGATAAAAAATTATACTGGGAAATTTGATTCTACTGAAGATAAAATTGAACTATATGCTGTTCCAAATCATATAAAAATAGGCATGAAAGAAAGACTAATGCATGAATTATTACATTCTGCAAGCAAAAAGTATAATGGATTATTAGATGGATTATCATGTGCTTTAGAAACAGAAGAAGGATATCATATATTGGGAAATGCCTTAAATGAAGGCTATACTGAATTACTAAATCAAAAATATTTTTCAAAAAATATTAATACAAAATATTACTATTATGAAAAAATATTAGCATCAGGTATAGAAAGACTTTTAGGAAATAGAAAAATGGAAAAGTTTTATTTTAATACTGGTTTAGCTGATTTAATTGAAAATTTAGGTCAATATGAAAATATGGAATATATAGTTGGTTTAATTAATCAAATGGATAAAATGAGTAATGAACAAGATTCAACTAAAAGATATGCCAAATTTAGTTACTTAAAAAATGAAATATCTAATTTAAACAAAATTAAATTAGACAATGAATATAAAAATAATTTAATTAATTATGATCAATATCAAAAAAATTTATTTTATGATGTTTTCTTATATAAAAAATATAATTTTATATATTCAGATAAAGTAAATGTTGTAAATAAAAATGATAATTATGAAATATCAGGAGCTTTTGGAAAACTTAATATTGAAAAAGAAAGCCTAAAAGATATTTATAATGATATAATTGTCAATGAAAATAATACAAAAATAATAAAATAGGTGATAGCATGAAAGAAAGAATGAATGAATTAATAGAAATTATAAATGAGGCTGACTATAATTATCATACACTTGATAATCCGACAATAACGGATCAAGAGTATGATATGCTTCTTCGAGAATTATTTGAAATTGAAGAAGAACATCCAGAATGGATAAGAGAAGATTCTCCAACTCAACATGCTGGTGGAAAAGTAATAGATGCTTTTAAAAAAGTAAATCACAAAATTCCAATGATGTCTTTAAGTGATGTTTTTTCAGAACAAGAATTAATAGATTTTGATGAAAAAATAAAAAGAGAGGACATCACACCAAAATACATGTGTGAATTAAAAATTGATGGTTTATCAGTTTCTCTTTTATATGAAAAAGGAAAACTAGTAAGGGCAGCAACTAGAGGTGATGGAACAACAGGAGAAGATATAACTCACAATGTTAAAACTATAAAAACAGTTCCTTTTAAGTTAAAAGAAGAAGTTGATATTGAAGTTCGTGGAGAAATATTCATGCACAAAAAAACTTTGGAAAAATTAAATGAGCAAAGGAAAAAATTAAATCAACCAAAGTTACAGAATTGTCGTAATGCCGCTGCTGGTTCTATTAGACAGTTAGACTCAAAAGAAGCAGCTAAAAGAGAACTAGACACATTTATTTATCATATACCAAATCCACTAGATTATGGACTAAAAACTCATAGTGAAGCTATAGATTATTTAAAGAAACTAGGTTTTAAAACTAATCCAAATAATAGATTAGTAAGTAATATAAAAGATGTAATTGCTTTTATTGAGCAAAAAGGTAAAGAAAGACCTAATTTGTCTTATGACATTGATGGTGTAGTTATAAAAGTAAACGATATTAAGCAACAACAATTTTTGGGTTATACTGCAAAATATCCAAAATGGGCAATTGCTTATAAATTTCCAGCTGAAGAAGTACTTACAAAGTTAAAAGACATTATATTTACAGTTGGAAGAACAGGTCAAATAACACCAAATGCAGTTTTAGATCCTGTAATAGTAGCTGGTTCAACAATTTCAAGAGCAACTCTTCATAATGAAGATTATGTCAAAGAAAAAGATTTAAAAATAGGAGATATTGTATCTATTAGAAAAGCAGGAGATGTTATTCCTGAAGTAGTCGAAGTTAAAAAGTCCAGAAGAAATGGTACAGAACAAGATTTTGAGATGATAACTAATTGTCCAATGTGTAATACTGAATTGATTAAAAAGGAAGGTCAGGTAGATTACTACTGTCCAAATGATAAATGTCCAGCTCGAAGTGTTGAAGGACTTATTCATTTTGTTTCAAGAGATGCTATGAACATAGATGGATTAGGAGATAGAATAATAGAAGACTTTTATAATTTTGGATTTATTAGAAGTATTCATGATATTTATCTATTAAAAAATCATCAAAAAGATTTAATTAGATTAGAAGGTTATGGAGAGAAGAGTATCAATAATTTACTAGATGCCATAGAAAAATCTAAATTAAATTCTATGGATAAATTAATATTTGGATTAGGAATACCTCATGTTGGATCAAAAACTGCAAAAATATTATCGCAAAGATTTACCTCAGTAGATAACTTAATGAATGCTAGTTTTGATGTATTAAATGATATTCCAGATATTGGTGAAATTATCGCAAAAAGTGTTGTTTCCTTTTTTGCTGAATCAAAAAATCAACAAACAATAAATGATTTAAAAAAAGAAAATGTAAATATGGAATATCTAGGTCCAAAAATTCAAGAAAATGTTAATTTTACTGGAAAAACATTTGTTTTAACAGGTACTTTGACTTCTTTAACAAGAGAAGAAGCTGAACAAAAAATTGAATCTTTAGGAGGTAAAACAGCAAATTCTGTATCTAAAAAGACATCTGCTGTAATAGTTGGAGATTCTCCAGGAAGTAAATATGATAAAGCCAAAACATTAGGTGTAGAAATTTGGTCAGAACAAGATTTTATAAATAAATTATCACAATAAATAAGAGGTAGTGTTCATGAATAAAGATTTAGAAATTATTAAGAAAAAATATGGAGAAAATATGTCTCATTTATGTAGAGAACTTTTCCCAACAATTTTAGAAAAAGAAGGAGAATTGCCAAGACTTCTTCAAGATAATTTTGCTTTATCTAGAAATTTAAGTGAAGATATAAAAAATAATGATTATAAATTTGATTTTCAAAGTTTTGTACTAAATAAATATGATAATAATAAAATTGGAAGATTAGATGTATATGAAACACCTGAAGAATTAATGCAAAAAGTTGGTTATCATTTATATAAATGTAATACTAAGGAACAAATTGATTACTTTAAAAAATATTATGCTGCTGGAGAAACTATTTGTACTTTTAGAGATGAAAGTAGAATAATTAGAAATCATATATTTTTTGCGGTAAAAGATAATGCAGATAAACTTAAAAGAAGTGATTTTACAAATCCAGAAAGACAAGATGAATATGGTACATCAGTTATAAGTATACAATTTACAAAAGGTGATACCAATGTTACTTCAATAAAAAATAGATATAATACTACTGTAGAAAATTGTGATGCGACTTTTTCTAATAATTTAGAAAATATTGTCAGAGGTTTAACATCAAGCTTTGAAAAATACTATCACCTACAAATTAATCAGAATGCAAGATATTTTAATTTAGATAATTATAAAAAAGCATCAGACCAAAGATATTATAGATATTATAATAAAGTTAATGATGTTTATTATTGTGAAAACAATATTATAATTGATAAAGATACAGTAATAAGAGATTATCAAGTACCAGAAAGATACATTGTTATGGACAACTACATAATTGACTTAACTAAAAAACAAATAAATTTATATAATAGTCAAGAAAAAGATGGCTTTATTGAAAATATGGGAGATTTAGCTAAAATCACAGTATTAAGAAATAAAGAAAATAATACTAAGTCAATAAAATTTATAAAAACAAACAATGAAGAAATAGATGTTGTATTAAATAAAAATAATCAAATAATAAAATATAAAAATGAAAACCTAAAAAATGCCGGAGACAATTTCTTAAGATATAGTAAAGAATTAGAAGAATTCATTGCACCTAAACTTGAAAAAATTGGAGTAAATTTTTTAGAAAAAAATAGAAAATTAAAAAACTTTTCTCAGCCATTATTAGAAGAAATTCCCAACAATTGTTTATCATATAATGATATTTTAGAAACAGTTAATGTAGAAAGTGTTAAAAATATAGGTGATTATTTCTTAAATGAAAATAGAAATTTAACTAAAATCAACTTACCAAATGTTAGAAAAATAGGCAATGGTTTCTTAGAATGGAATAAAAAAATTGAGACAATAAATATTCCTCAAATAGAAAATATTGGATCTAATTTCTTAACTTTAAATAGTGAAATAGAAATAAATGGTTCAAAAAATAAATTAGTTTTGGAAAATTTAAAAACAACTGGTTATAATTTTTTAGCAGCAAACAAATCATTTACAGATGTCAGATTAAATAAATTAGAAAAAGTAGATCATGGTTTTATGTCTAATAATCAACTTATTGATAATTTTGAAGCAGATCAACTAGTTGAGGCAAAAAATTCTTTTTTAAGAGATAATAAAAAATTAACAAAACTATCTTTTCCTAATTTAGTTGAAATAGGAGATGAATTTTTATCAGAAAATAATTCATTATTAGTATTAGATATAGATAATGTAGAAAAAGTAGGAAATAAATTTTTACAAAATAATTATTCACTTAAATATTTAAATGCCAATAAGTTAAAAGATTATGGAAAATGCTTTCTGCCATACAATACTATAGCTAAAATAAATGCAAACGATTTAAATACTAAGGACAAAATTTATACTTTTCATGTGAGAAAGATTAAACCTTCAATAGATAACATTAAAACTGCTCTTAAAAAAATAGAAATTTTAAGAAAAAGTCATAATGGAAGAATTATCTATAATAATATAGATAATAATGATACTGCCAAAAGTTTAGTTGATGAAATTTATACTAATACAAATAAAAATGATGGGAAGAGACAATTATGATAAAATTAGAAATTTTAAATATTAATAATTATGACTATGAATTACTAAGTGAAGAAGGTAATAAATACATATTAAATATAGGATTTATAGATGTTGAATGTTTACCTCAAGTAGGAGATTATATTTATGTTTATGAAGAATTATTAAAAGATAAAAATATTTATACATTTGGACCTATTTATAATTCAAAAGGAAAAGATATAATTAAAATAACTACAGACAATGTAGAGTATTATTTACAAAGATACTATGGATAATTTTACAAAGTATATTAAATATGGTATAATATGCTAGCAAAAAGGGGATGTGAAAACCATGTTTAAAAATTTAAGTAAAAAATCTTCAAAAAATATAGAAAAGTTTGAAGAAAATAATAACTATAATGAGCCAGAAATAATTGAGACTTTTACTGATGAAGAATTAGTTGAGTATAAGCATAAAAATAAAATCTATAAAATTTCTAAAAAGATTATTAATATATCTTTTATAGTTATAATTACTGCTTTACTTTTTATTTCAATAGATGTTATATCAGTAACAAGATATAATAAAGGACCATTCTTTGCCATTAAGACAAAAACTTATAAAGATGGTGGAAGTAAGGTATATTATGGTATTGGCTATAAGGTTATAAAGTATCATCAAGTACAAGGAAGACGTGATATGGAGTTAGGTTTTTGGTCTCTAAAATATAATACCAATCCTATAGATATTTCAGATGTAGATTTAGCTATTGAATTTGAAAATGACTATGAAGCAACTTCAAAAAAATACTATAAAAAATTTGTAAGATTAAATAGTACTGTAAAGAAAATAGATAAGAAAAATAACAAACTAACACTTCAATTTTTAGATGAAAGCAATAAATATACTTTAGATATTATATGTTATAAAGCAAATTCCGATAATAACAAAAAAGATTTAAAAGAAGGAAGTAAGATAAATATTATTGGTACAATAGATAAATTTAAAGTAAAAACAAAAACAGAAAATAATAAAGTCTATATAAGTAATTGCTTTATTTAAATAATTAAGTTTTAAGTTGATTAAATGTAGATATTCAGATATATCTACATTTTTTAGATTAAAAATATCTAAGACAATCTAAATCAATTAATCTTTTTCTTTTATTTAATAAGTGTTATAATAAAACTGTTTTGAGGAGGAATACTTTATGGATGAAAAATTAACAAGAG
>CANQCQ010000017.1 GCA_947589725.1 uncultured Bacilli bacterium
CAACTATTACTTTTTTATTACTTTTTCTTAAAATATCTCTTACTATTAAATCATTATGTGTTAATCCTTCTTTACCATCAACTATAAAAACTACTACATCAGCTTCATTTATAGCTATTTCTGCTTGCATTCTAATTTCATCATTAAAATCCATTTTAGAAGCATCAATACCACCAGTATCAATAAGATAAAATCTTTTATTATTATACATTGCTTCTTGATAAATTCTATCTCTAGTAACTCCCGGATTATCTTCTATAATAGAAACTTTTTTTCCACATATTTTATTAAATAGAGTACTCTTTCCAACATTAGGACGTCCTACTAAAGCAACTGTAGGTATAGCCATAATATTCCCTCCAATTCATGTGTATTATAACATATAAATGTAAAATTATAAAGAAAAACTATTTAGTTAGTTAAATCAGTAAGAATGCCTAATTTTTATGGTATAATTATATTAGGAGCGTGAGATTATGAAAAAAGTAAATAATACGGTTTGGTATAATAATTCTTCAATAATTACTGATTTAATTATAGGTTTAATAATACTTATAATAATACTTAGTCAAAGCTTTGCAATTAATAATAATTTAAGTGCAATCAATATATTTAGAAATATTATTAATCATAATATGAATTATTTCTTATTATTAATATATTTTATAGGAATAAAAACACATATTGGAAAAAAATATTTTAATCATTTAAACATCTTTTTAGTATTTTTATATTTAGTATTTACAGTAACATCATTTTTATCTGTATTTCAATTAGTTTCTATTCCTAATTTACTTAATGTTTTTATTAAAGTTGTTTTACTTATTTATTTAATTAATACTATGTTTAGGGATACTAGATATTTTAGTGAATTAAAGTTAAATAAATCTCCTTTTTATGAAATTAGTAGTGATAGTTATAATTCATGTTTAATAGTTTTATCTTGTATTTTATTAGCTTTTAATTTAATTTTAGTAAATAGTTTTGATGGAGCTATTATAACTTTATTAGATACATTTTATATAATTTTAATCTCAAGATATGTATTTTTATATTCTGAATATTTAGATTTTAAAACTATGGTAAAATTAAAAAAGTCTTCTAGTGATGAGAAGGAGGTAAAATAGTTATGAATATGTTTGAAGAGATTGATAAAGTAAAGAAAGATTTGCCTAAGTTAAATAGCGTATCTGAAGAAGTTAGTAAAATTAAATTAAATTCTTATCAAAGAGTAACTGCCATATTATTTATAATATGTTTGTATTTAGGAGTAATATTTGGTAATTTATTTCCTGCTTGTGGATCTAGTACTGAATTTTATTCTAATGTTTGTTTAACAACAGAGTTTAATTTTTCATTAATGTTATTTATATGGTTTATTAGTTTTATTGGTTGTTTTTTATTCTTTATGTTAGGTACTATTATATCTATATTAACTTCTATAAATGATCAATTACGTAAAAAGTAAAATATCTTTAATAAAAGTTAGAAATTTACTTATATTTCTTGCTTTTTTAATATAAGCATGATAAATTTAATATGTAAGCATAACAAATGCTTAATTAATCATAGGGAGGTAAAAATATGAAAAAAGTTGAATTAGTAGAAGCTGTTGCTAATGCTACTGGATTAACTAAAACAGAATCTGCTAAAGCTATCGATGCAACATTCGAAACTATTACAAAAGCTTTAGTAAAAGGAGATAAAGTTCCACTAGTAGGATTTGGTACATTTGCTGTATCAAAAAGAGCTGCACGTGAAGGACGTAATCCTAGAACTGGTGAAACAGTTAAGATTGCTGCAAGAAAAGCTGTTACTTTCAAAGCAGGAACTGCTTTAAAAGATGCAGTAAATTAATTATAAATGTAAAGCTAGAGAACCAAGTGGTGGTTCTCTTTATTTTTGTGGTATAATTTATATAGTATAGGTGGTGGATTAATGAACAATGCTTTAAAAATACTACAAGAAATATCATCTTATGGTTATAAAGCATATTTAGTTGGTGGTATGGTGCGTAATCACCTTTTAGGTATACCTTATAGTGACATAGATATAACAACAAATGCTACTCCAAAGGAATTGATGGAAATATTTCCTGATTCTATTCCTACAGAAGACTATGGTTCAGTTACATTAAATAGAAAAAAAGTTAAATATGAGATTACTACATTTAGAAAAGAATTTAATTATGTTGATCATAGACGTCCTGGAGAAATTAAATATATTGATGATTTATATGAAGATTTATTAAGAAGAGATTTTACTATTAATACTATATGTATGGATAAAGATGGTGAAATAATTGATTTTTTATGTGGAAAAGATGATTTAGAAAAGCGTATTATAAGATCTTTAGGAGATCCTAAAATAAAGTTTTCTGAAGATGCTTTAAGAATGCTTAGAGCTATTAGATTTGCAACTATATTGGATTTTTCTTTAGATCAAAAGGTTATTGATGCTATATTAGAAAATAAAATTTATTTAAGAGCTCTTTCTTATGAAAGAAAAAAAGAAGAATTGGATAAAATTTTTTCAAGTCCTAATGCATATAAAGGTATTCAAATTATGTTAGATTTAGGACTTGATAAGGAGTTGGAATTAAAAAGACTTAAACGTGTTGGACCTACAAATAGTTCTATAGGTATATGGAGTATTTTAAATGTTGTAGATAAATATCCTTTTACTAATAATGAAAAAGAACTTATTAATTCAATTAATAGTGCAATGCAATATGATAATTTAGATCCAATGACTTTATATAAATATGGATTATATGCTAATAGTGTAGCTGGAAATATTAAAAATATAAATATTAAATCTATTACTGAAACATATAATAATTTAGTAATTCATAGTAGAAAAGAGTTAAATATTACTAGTGATGATATAATGAATATGCTAAATAAATCTCCCGGAAGTTATTTAAAAAGAATATATGATGATGTGGAAAAAGAGGTATTATATAAAAGATTACCTAATGATAAATTATCTATTTGTAAATATATAAAAAATAAATATAAAGATTAGAAATTAACCTTCTATCTTTTTTATTTATTTTATGTTAGAATATGAAAAACTGGAGATGGTACTTATGAATAGTTCAAAGTTAATTGATTTTTATAAATGTGGTAATATTGTTGTACCTATGTATTTTCTACAAAGATATAAAGATTTAAATATTGATGCTTTTGAATTTATATTTTTGATGTATTTATATAATTTAGGAAATAAATTTACTTTTGATCCTAATAAGTATGCACAAGATTTAAATGTTGATTTAAGTACTATAATGGATCTTATTGATAAATTATCTACTAATAATTTAATAAGGGTAGAAGTAGTTAAAAATGATAAAGGTGTAATGGAAGAGACAGTATTATTAGATAATTTTTATAATAAGTTATCTTTAATTACAATTGATGAGGTTGTAAATGATGATAGTAATGTTTCTAATTCAAATATTTTTGAAATAATAGAGAAAGAATTTGGTAGAACATTAACTCCTATTGAATATGAAATAAGTAAAGCTTGGCTTGATAATGGCACTCCTGAAGAGTTAATTAAGGAAGCTATAAAGGAAGCTACATTAAATGGAGTTTCATCTCTTAGGTATATTGATAAAATCTTGTATGAGTGGGGTAAAAATAATATAAAGACTGCTAAAGATGTTGAAAAAAATAGAAAAAAGAGAAGAGAAGAAAAAGAGAAAATAGATGAAGATGTTGATTTAGATATAGTAGATTGGAATTGGTTTGATGAGTAATGTTAAGTTAATAGAAGATTATTTAGATGAACTTTTTCCTAATCCTAAGTGTGAATTAAATTATAAAAAGGATTATGAATTATTAATTGCTATTATGTTAAGTGCTCAATCAACTGATAAAAGAGTTAATACTGTAACACCTATTATTTTTGGTAAGTATAAGTCTTTAGAAGAATTGAGTAAGGCAGATTTAACTGATTTAGAAAATATTATTCATCCTGTGGGTTCTTTTCGTAAAAAAGCTTTATATACTAAGGAGATTGCAACTAGATTAGTTAATGACTTTAATGGTGTTGTTCCAACTGATAGGGATATTTTAGAATCATTTCCTGGAATTGGTAGAAAGACTGTAAATGTCTTTTTAAGTGAATTTTATGATTTACCACAAATAGCTGTGGATACTCATGTAGAAAGAGTTTCTAAAAGGTTAAAATTAGCTTATTTAAAAGATAATGTATTAGATATTGAAAGAAAGCTTCAGAAGAAATTTAAAAAAGAAGTCTGGGTAAAAAGACATCTTCAATTAGTATTATTTGGGAGATATTATTGTAAAGCAATAAAGCCTGAATGTAATAGTTGTAAGCTACAAGATATTTGTAGAATGAAAAAACTTTAGGAAAAGGAATTCCTAAAGTTTTTTCATTCTTGTGTCTCCGGTTCTGGAGTAGTAGGTTTAGGTTGTTCAGGATTTTGTTCTTGTTCTTCATCCTCATTTTTTGGTTCTTCTACTGTTATTTCAGCTCCATCACTTTTAATACCACTATATCCTTTATATGTTGCAACTACTTTAAATGTACCGAATTGGCCATCTATTGTATAGGTTGTTTTATCAGTCCATGTTAGTAGTTTATCATTTAAATAAATGTTATAACCAAATGTACCATAATTACTATTGGCAAATTCTCCAGGATTCTTAGTAGTTTTATCTACTGAAGCTTTTAAACCAAATGGTCCTTTTATTGTTGCTTCTCCTATAGCAGTTTCTGTTGGTTCAGTTCCTTTTTTGAAATATTCATATACAGCTGAAGTTCCAGGTCCTGCTAGTTTTGGTGGATTTGAACCTTGAGCTACACCAACTTTTACAACAGATGATGGTTGTTGGAATGGAGCTCTATCTGATTCCATGGCTCCTGAATTTACTAAAGCTCTAAATAATCTATCCTTTTGAACTGTTGCTGGAATGTTATGTAATACATATCCTTGGTTTATCATATCTTGAGTAATTGAATCATAACCATACCACATACCAATTGTTGTCTTAGTAGAGTAACCAATTACCCATGAGTCTCTTATAGCATCTCCTGGCATATGCATATTATTCATAGTTGTTTCATCATAATTTGTAGTACCTGTTTTACAAGCTACATTGTTTGGAGTACCATCTGTTAAAGCTACATCTTGTAAAACACTTGATATCATAAATGCAGTTGAATCTGACATTACCTTAGTTCTATTTGATTTATGTTGTTTTACCTCTCCTGTTGTTCTAAACTCTATTTTGCTAACACTATATGGTTCATTGTAATATCCTCCATTTGAAAATGCAGAATAAGCAGCAGCCATTTGTAATGGAGATACTCCTGTGAATGCTCCTATTGCATGAGCTTCATGAATTCTTCCATTTTCTATTTCTGGTTTAATACCAAGTGAAGTAACAAATTCTACAATTTTTTTATTATCTACTTGTTGGAATGCTTTTAAAGCCGGTATATTTCTTGATGCTGATAAAGCTCTTCTTAAAGTAATTGTTCCATAGTATCCACCATCCCAGTTCTTTATTGATCTTCCATTTGAATAGGTATATGGTGAATCATCAAATAAAGTATAAGTTGACCAATCATTATATTCCATCCCTGGTCCATAATCAAATAATGGTTTAGCAGTACTTCCCGGTTGTCTTTCAATTTGAGTTGCATAGTTCCATGTATTTTTTCCAGCTCTGTTTCTTCCAGCACCAACAGCTAAAATTGCTCCTGTTTCTGATTCTAATACTGCAACACCAGTTTGAACTTTGTCATCAATCCAATTATATGTTTCTCCATTTAAAACTCTATCTACAGCATCTTGTCTTGATCTATCAAGCGTTGTATATATTTTTAATGAAGTAGTATAAGCATTAACTTTATATACATCATCAATTTCATTTACTACTGTATCTATAAATCCTTGATAAGGTATTGCGCTTACTTCACTTTGACTTATTAATGATTCTACTGGTACTGAGTTTGCTAGAGCTTCTTCTTCTTTTGTTATATAGCCATGTCTTCTCATTAAATATAAAACTGTTTTACGTCTTTCTGCAGCGTTATCTGGGTGAGTATCCGGTTTATAGTAAGTAGGTGATTTAAACATACCAGCAATAATTGCTGCTTCGGATAAATTTAATTCACTAGATGATTTACCAAAATAGTAACGACTGGCTTCTTCAACTCCATAAACATTTGCACCTAAATAGTGATTATTAACATAAAATTCTATAATATCTTCCTTAGTATAATTTTTTTCTAGCTTAAATACTGAAATATAGATATCTTGGAATTTTCTAATTATACCTTCAAGGCCTTCATCTACTTTAGCATCTGTAATTATGTTTTTAACAACTTGCATTGATAAAGTAGAAGCTCCTCCAGCACCTTTGTTTCCAAAAGCTTGTCCTATAGCAGCCTTAATAAATCTTGGTGCATCAAATCCATTATGTTGGAAAAATCTAGAATCTTCTGTTGCAACAATTGCATCAATTAAAACCTCTGGTAATTGTTCATAGGTAACTTTTTCTCTTTGTTCAGATCCTAATTTAGCAAATTCATTACCATCTTTATCATAAATTATTGTACTTTCTTTTGTATTCAAATCTTTAGCTTTTTTAGCATATAAAGGGTCAGAAATTGATTTTATATAAAGAAGAAATACAGCAAAAACACTCATTAATAAAATTCCACCAGCTAAAACTAACATTAATAGAATAGTTATAACTTTCTTTTTACCTTTTGCTTTTAATCTTGTCATAAGTAAGATAAAACCATATATTAAAGCAAGTATTACACCAACACCTAAAGCTCCTATGTTACCTAACTTAAAATATGCTACTAGTATAATTACAATGAAAACTAATAACAATAATAGCAAAATCGTATTTTTAATTTTTTTATTTTTCTTCTCATTAACTCTTTTTTTAATATTTTTATCATATCTTGATTGTTGATATGCTTTTCTAGAAGAATTATTATTTACCCTTTTTTTTCTTGAATTGTTTTTCATTTTCTACCTCCAATTAATTCATCAACTATTTTTAAATAATCGATTCTTGGGTTATATCCATCCTTTATTAAATAAGCATTTTCTCTAAAAAAGTTTATTGGAATAGACTTTCTATTAAAATTATTTAAAAATTTTGTTAATACATCAGTAGTTAATAGATATGTTTCATTAAGAGTAGTAAATCTTACTACTAAAAAAGATATTCCACTATGTCTTTCAATATTTTGTAAATGCTTTATTTGGTGTGGATGAATATTAACTAAAGAGAAAGCTGTTGAACTTTTACATTCTTTGGCTTCAAAATCAATATAATAACCTTTATATATACCATTATAATCTGTTGTAGATGGTATAGTAAAAAAAGCTTCTTTAATAATTGCTTTATTACGAGAAGGATAATCTACCTTAGTTATCTTAATAGGGGTAGGTTTTTTATATATAAATGCTTTATCAATATCTCGGTAATACTGATTTGATTGATTTAGTTCATCTTCTAAATCCATACCTCTATTTTTATGGCTTTGTGATGTATCAATAGCATCATTTATGTTTTTCTTTAAACCATTAGGATAGTTCATCTCATCACCTATCATTAATTATACTATAAATATATTATTTTTGCCATATAAATGTTATATGTATTTTTTATCTTATTTTGTCGAATGTGTTGCTTTATATTAATTGTGTTTTAAAATGAAATTGGGTGATAAAGATGGATACATTAGAAATATTAAAAATATTAAATGGAATGAGTGTTAAAACAAATAATGCTTGTCTTAGAATGGATTTGTATTATATAATAAATGGGTTACCAATTGACAAAAATTATCAATAATGCCATAATATTGGTATAAAGTAAGGATTGGTGATTGGTATGTATCAAAATAAGATTACTCTTACACCACAAGAGATTTTTGACAAGGATTTTAAGATTGATACAAGAGGGTATCGACTAAAAGAAGTTGATCAATTTTTGGATATAGTAATAAGTGATTATAAACAGTTCTTGAATATAATTGATAATCTTGAAAAAGAAAAAGCTGACTTACTTGCTGAAATTATGTCTTTGAAACAAGAATTAAGAAATTCCAAACTTGATGTTGAAGCCTCACGTAATACTGATATGCCTGAGGTAACTAATGTGGATATTATTCGTCGTGTTTCTCAATTAGAAAAACTTGTTTATAGTTTAAAAAGTGATGTTGATAAGAGTAATGAAGAAATTGATAGTGATTAAAACAATATATATAGACAAACGCTGGAATTTTTAAGATTCTTGAGGAAAGTCCATGCTAGCACAGACCTGAAATGGCTGTAGTGATCGTGTTTAGGGAATAAATAACCTAGAGTAGTTATACTAACGGCGGACAATAAGCCTAAGTCAAAAGATATGGCTTATCCGTAAAGTGCCACAGTGACGAATCTTTTGGAAACGAAAGAATGAAACGAGGTAAACCCCGCGAGCTAGAAACCCAAAATATGGTAGGGGAGTCTTAACAAAAAAATAAAAATGGAGTTAAGGACTGGGTAACCAGTAGATAAATGTTTGTCGCTTCTTAAAGAAGAACAGAACATGGCTTATTTATATATTGTTTATAACTAGTGAGGTGTATTATGAAAGAATTAGGGGCATATTTAAAACAAGTTAGAATTTCTAATGGTGTTAATATTGCAGAAGTTGCTGAAGACCTAGATCTTACTGTTACTGAGCTAGAAAATATAGAATCTGGTAATGCTAAAGCTTTTAAAGATTTATATGAACTAAAAGATTATATAAAAATATATTCTAAATATTTGGGATTGAATCCGGAAAAAATAGTAGATGAGTTTAATGGCTTTTTATTTGAACATACTTCAAAATTGTCCTTAGATGATATTAAATCTGCTATGAAAAAAAATCCAGATCAAAATCAAGATAATGTTAAAAAGATTAAATCTCCATATACTAAGGAATATAAAAAGAAGTCTTATACATTGCCAATATTTATAGTAGGAATAGTTTTAATTATAGTAATTTTTATTATAATTTATTTTGTTGTTAGTAGTATACATGATGTTCCTACTAGAGTAGATGAATTATTACCTGTTGGTGGAAAGGAGTATATTTATGAATTTTCCTACTAAGTTAACTGTCTTGAGATTAATTTTATCAATATTTATAATTATTATTTTATGCTTTCCATTTTATATGATTGGAGTACAATTCCCAGTTATTTATGTACTTGGAGTTGGGATGGAAGTACAATATTTGATAGCTGGAGTTATATTTGTTATAGCTAGTGTTACGGACTGGTTTGATGGATATTTAGCTAGAAAAAATAATCAAGTAACAGATACTGGTAAAATGTTAGATGCTATAGCTGATAAGGCATTAGTTAATTCTGTTTTAATAATATTAGCTGCTCAAGGATTTATGAATGTTATTATTCCAGTTGTTATAGTATTAAGAGATATAGTTGTTAATGCAATTAAAATGGAAGCTGCTGCAAAAGGAAAAGTAGTTGCCGCAATAAAAAGTGGTAAATTTAAAACAGCAACTCTTATGGTTGGTACAACATTGACATTCTTTTATAATTTCCCTTTTGAGTTAATAAATATTAATGTTGCAAGTTTCTTGTTATATATAGCAGTAATCTTATCTATTATTTCTGGTATCCAATATTGGAATTTAAATAAAAATATAATTTTTTCAAATGAGAATTAATTTTTCTTCAAAAGTACTTTTTTAGTAAGTACTTTTTTATTTTTCATTTAAAATAATTTTTAAAAAAATTAAAACAATTGTTCGAAAAGGACTTGCTTTTTATTTTTTGTTATTATACAATTAATTTGTAAGTTATTGAACGGAGGATTTTATGAAAACTGTAGATAAAGATGTTTCAAAAGATAAAGCTTTGGAGCAAGTTTTAAATGATATTGAAAAACAATTTGGAAAAGGATCAATTATGAAATTGGGTGATAATAAACACATAAAAGTAGATGTTTGTTCTAGTGGATGCTTATCACTAGATATTGCCTTAGGTGTTGGTGGTTATCCTAGAGGAAGAATAATAGAAATTTATGGACCAGAGTCAAGTGGTAAAACAACATTTGCTTTACAAGCAATTGCCGAACATCAAAAATTAGGTGGAAGAGCTGCTTTTATTGATGCTGAACATGCTTTAGACCCTGAATATGCAGAACGTTTAGGAGTTAATATAGATGAACTATTGTTAAGTCAACCTGATACAGGAGAACAGGCTTTGGAAATTTGTGATGCGTTAGTTAGAAGCCATGCTATTAGTATAATAGTAATAGATTCAGTTGCCGCATTAGTTCCACAGGCAGAAATAGATGGAGAAATGGGAGATTCTCATGTTGGACTTCAAGCTCGATTAATGTCTCAAGCATTAAGAAAATTATCTGGAACAATTAGTAAAACTAATACTACTTGTATTTTTATAAATCAGTTACGTGAAAAAGTTGGAGTAATGTTTGGAAATCCAGAAACAACTCCAGGAGGTAGAGCTTTAAAATTTTATTCATCAGTTAGACTTGAAATTAGACGTAGTGAACAGTTAAAAATGGGTGATGGAATTGTAGGTAATAGAACAAATATTAAAGTTGTTAAAAATAAAGTAGCTCCTCCTTTTAAGACAGCTACTGTTGATATAATGTATGGTGAAGGTGTATCAAGAGAAGGAGAAATAGTTGATTTAGCTGCAGAAGCTGGAATTGTTGAAAAAAGTGGTGCTTGGTATGCTTATCAAGGAGAAAAACTAGGTCAAGGTAAAGAAAATGTTAAATTATTATTAAAGGATAATATTGAATTAAAAAATGAACTAGAGAAAAAAGTCAGAGAATATTATGATATAGCTTTAGATGATAATAAAGAAGAAAAAAAGGAAAAATAATTTCCTTTCTTTGTGTTTTAGAATAAATTATTTTAGGTGAGAATTATGAAAAAATTAAATGAAATAATAGATTGTAATTTAAAAATAGATATTAGTGGAATTACTGATGACTCAAGAAGTGTTGAAAAAGGTTTTTTGTTTGTTGCAACAAAAGGATTTAATGTAGATCATTATGATTATATTGAAGATGCAATAAAAAATGGATGCTCTTGTGTTATTACAGATAGAAAAATAAATTTTAATATTCCCTATATTATAGTAGAAAATATTAATGAAAAATATTATGAATTATGTGCAAAATTTTATGACATAGATCTTGATAAGTTTTCATTTATAGGAATTACCGGTACAGATGGGAAAACAACATCTACAACTATTATTAAAAACTTAATTAGCAATTTATATAAAACTACATATATTGGTACTAATGGAGCTGAAATTGGCAAAATTCATATGAAAACTAATAATACAACTCCAATCATACCAGAATTATATAGTGTGTTAAGTTGTGCAAAAAAAGAAAAATGTAAAAATATTGTAATGGAAGTTTCAAGCGAAGCTTTATTACATAAGCGAGTAAAAGGTATTAAATATAAAATTGTTGGAATTACTAATATAACTGAAGATCATTTAAATGTTCATAAAACTATAGAAAATTATATTGAATGTAAAAAGTCTTTATTGAACTATTTGTGTGATGATGGTTACGCTATTGTAAATGGTGATGACGAAAATTGTAAAAAAATTAACACTAAAAATACAATTAAGTTTG
>CANQCQ010000018.1 GCA_947589725.1 uncultured Bacilli bacterium
TTTAGGAATTAATTACAATATAGAAGGAAATGAAACTGAATTAAGTTATGATTCTGATAATCCAATTGTTGCTATGTATATTAAAGGATATGGATCAATAGTAATGGAGTTATATCCATCAGTTGCTCCTAATACAGTTAATAATTTTATTGAATTAATTAAGAATGGTTTCTATGATAATAATACTTTTCATAGATTAGTAAAAGGTTTTGTACTTCAAGGAGGAGATCCAGAAGGGCAAGGTTCTGGTGGTCCAGGATATCATATTAAAGGTGAATTTAGAGAAAATGGCTTTGAAAATAATTTATCTCATAAAAAAGGAATAGTATCAATGGCTAGAAGCAATGATTTTGATTCAGCAGGAAGTCAGTTCTTTATTTGTATAGATGATGCTACTAGTTTAGATGGATTATATGCAGCGTTTGGAAAGGTAATAGATGGTTGGAATATAATAGAAGACATCGTAAAAAAAGAAAGAGTATCCGACTCAAGTTCAGGAAAACTTGCTAATAATTTGGTTATTAAAAAAGCAGTTGTTGATTTAAAAGGAAAAGAGTATAAAGACGTAGAAAAAGTTAGTGAATAATCACTAACTTTTTTAAATATATTCTACTTTTTCATTAGGTTTTAAAGGTACTTTCAAAGTTTTAAAACACTTTTCATCTAATTGTCTATATTTTACTCCACAATTATCAAACAATAATTTAGAAGCAGCATTTCCATCTGTACCATTATATTTATCAGATAAATAGACAACTTCTTTTATACCTGATTGGATAATAGCTTTAGCACATTCATTACATGGAAACAAATCTACATAAATTTTAGCTCCTACCAAATCTTTTCTGCTTCCAGGGAAGTTTAATATAGCATTTAATTCTGCATGACAAACATATGGATACTTAGTTTCATTTTGAACATTTCCATCTCTATTCCAAGGAAATTTATCATCATCAAAATGATTTGGAGCCCCATTGTATCCAATAGATAAGATTCTATTATCTCCTCCAACAATACAAGCACCTACTTGAGTAGAGGGATCCTTACTTCTACCAGCCGCTAATTTAGCGATTCCAATAAAAAACTCATCCCAACTTAACACATCTTTTCTCTTATTACCTAAAATATTTTCATTTAACTCCATAAAGTCCTCCTAAAACAATTTTATCATATTATAAAGAACAGATAAACTTATAATAAATATCTTTTTCTCCCATATTCGACTAAAAAAGACTTATCTATTTATTAGACTAAAACTGGTGAAAATAAAATAATAATAGGGATAATCTTTTTAATAACAGGAGTAATTATAGGAAATAATTTATATAACAAAGTAGATTTAAGTTTAATTCAAGCTTTTCAAGAAAATAATCAATTTTATATATTGCAATTAGGAGTTTATAATGATAAAGAAACTATGCAAAGTGAAACACGAGATATAAATCCAAAAATTTATGAAGTAATTGATAATAAATATTATGTATATGTAGGTATAACAGGAGATAAGAATAATGTTGAGAAAATAAAAAATATTTATAGTAATTACAATATAAATAGTAAAAAAATAAAAATTAAGGATGAAGAGTTTAAAAATAATATTGAACAATTTGATATTTTAATCGAAAATACTAATAATACAGATGAAATTTTAACAATTGAAGAAGTAGTGTTATCTAGTTATAATAAAAAAATATTAGAATAAAATTTATAATTACGAAACATATTATAGAGGTGTTTATAATATGAGTAATTATAGAATAAAAGATATTCCATTGGAAGAGCGACCAAGAGAAAGATTAAAATTAGTAGGTAGCAATAATTTATCTGATAAAGAGTTGTTAGCAATAATTTTAAAAACAGGAACTAAAGAAAAATCTGTTAATGATTTAGCACTAGATATTTTAAGAGAATATAAGTTAGAAGATTTAAAAGATATAAGTCTAAATTCTTTATCAAAAATTAAAGGTATAGGAGAAGTAAAATCTTTAGAATTACTAGCAGCTATTGAATTAGGTAAAAGAATCTATTTAAATAAAAATGCTACTTATAAAAAATTAGATACTCCACAAAAAATATTTGAACATACTAGGTATTTATTTCATGATCTAAAACAAGAACATTTTTATTGCCTTTATTTTAATAATAAACAACAACTTATAGGAGAAAAATTATTATTTAAGGGTACACTAAATAAGAGTATTACACATCCAAGAGAAATATTTAAAGAAGCCTATAGATTAAGTGCATCTAATATTATTTGTATTCATAATCATCCTTCTAATGATACAACTCCTAGTAGAGAAGATATCGATTTTACAAATAATTTAGTTTCTTTAGGTATTATTCAAGGTATACAAATATTGGATCATATAATAGTAGGAAATGATAATTTTTATAGCTTTTATGAACACAGTAAAATTAACTTTAATTAAATTAAAAAAAAGTCTATAATAATTATGAAAAACAGGAGGAACTATGTATAAAAACAAAAATAAGAATAAAACGCTTTCAATAATAATTATTATGGTATTAGTTGTAACACTATTTACAATATCATTCTATTTTAGTAGGAAAATAACTTTTTTAGAAAATGGGCTTAAAAGTGTTTCAAGTTATTTAAATGAAATATTATTTTCTCCAATAAAATTGTTTAATAGTGAAAAAAATCAAGATCAAAGTGAAAGTTATTTAATTCAAAAAAATTTAAATGAATCTTTACAAAAAGAAATAAATGAATTAAAAGAACAATTAGAATTAAATAGAACTTTAACTGAATATAATACTGTTAATGCAACTATATTATCGAGAAATAAGTCTTATTGGTTTAACAATATAATGATAGATAAAGGAACAAAAGATGGTATTAAAAATGGTATGGCAGTAGTAACTAAAAAAGGTTTAATTGGAAAAATATCTAAAGCTTATTACTCATCATCTGAGATAAAATTAATTACATCAGATGATACCAACTATAAAGTTAGTGTTTCAATAAAATCAAATGATTCTGAAAACATTGCTATATTAAATGGATATGATATTAAAAATAATTTAATGATTGTAACTGGAGTAAGTAAAAATGCTAAAGTAAATATAGGAGATACTATTTTAACTAGTGGTTTAGGAGGAATTTTTCCAGGAGGAATATATATTGGTAAAGTAGAAAAAATAGAAAGTGATAAGTACGATTTAAGTAATAATGTCTATATTAAAACAGATCAAGATTTTAATAATATTCATTATGTAACAGTACTAATAGAAAAATAATGTTAAGTATTATTATATTAACTATATCTATTTATTTAGATGGATTTTTAACACTATTTTTACCATATATAAAACAAGGGTTATCTTTATTTACTCCTATGCTAACTTTAGTTAGTCTCTTACTTATATATCCATTGTATAGAAAAAGACAAAAGCAATATTTTATAACTATAGGAATAGTAGGTTTTATTTATGATTTGCTATATACCAATTTATTATTTTATAATGCTTTAATATTTTTACTTATGGGATTTATAATAAAAAAAATCTATGAAAATTTAGATGTTAGTCATTTTAAAATTAGTATTTATATAACTATATTGATTGCCTTATATGAGATAATTTTTGCTTTCTTTATAATTTTATTTGATTTAGTTCCAATGACATTTAATGATTTAATATTTAAAATTACACATTCAATTATTTTAAATATCTTCTATGGTGAACTATTATTACTAATAATTGAACATCTCCCAGAAAAGTTTAAAAGAATAAATATAAACTAGAATATTTATTCTTTTTTTTCATATATTTTATCGAGGAGACTATTATGGAAAGAAATAAAGTACTAAAAGAAAGACTAGTTTTAAAAAAAAGTATTAAAAGATTTATAAATCAATGTTTATTATCAATAATTATATTACTAATAGGACTAATACTTATAAAGAAAAATCCTACTTTAAAAAACATTATTAATAAAAAGGTATATGAAGAAAATATTCAATTTATGAAAATAAAGCAAATATATGATAATTATTTTGGATCATTATTACCTTTAAACAAAGTATTTAAGAAAGAAGAGGCAGTATTTAGTGAAAATTTATCATATACTGCGTATGAAAAATACAAAGATGGTGTAAAATTAAAAGTTAATAATAACTATATGGTACCAGCAATCAAAGAAGGAATTGTAGTATTTATTGGAGAAAAAGAAGGTTATGGTAATACTATTATTGTTGAACAAACAGATGGAGTAGATGTATTTTATTCAAATATGAAAGAAGTAAATGTCAAATTATATGATTATATAGAAAAGGGTAACTTGTTAGGAGAAGTAAATAATAATGAGTTATATTTGGTATTTCAAAAAGAAGGAAACATAATTGATTACAAAAACTATATCTAAATATATTTATATAAATAAATTTACATATCTTTTTATATTATTATTTTTATTAATGGCTAAAGTTTATATACTATTATTTATATTTATTTTACTAATAGTACATGAATTAGGCCATTTTTTGACTGCTCATTTATTGGGTATAAAAGTAGATAAAATATATATTTATCCATTCGGTGGAATTGCTAAGTTTCATATTCCGTATAACTATTCTAATTATAAAGAATTTCTAATACTATTAAATGGACCATTATTTCAATTTTTAGCAAAATATATTTTAGTATACTTATTTCCAAATTATTCAGAAACAATTAATATATATCATTATGGAATATTACTATTTAATTTGTTACCAATTTATCCTTTAGATGGAGGAAAATTATTAAATATAATAATATCTTTTTTTACTCCCTATAAAGAGTCAATAAAAGTATCTATTATAATTAGTTATATAATTGTTTTTTTCCTTTTTTTAATAAATATAAATAATTTAAAAATAAATACTATAATTATTATTTTATTTCTTATCTATAAAATATTTATTGAAAACAAAAAGACTAATTTAAAGTATGAAGGTTTTTTATTAGAAAGATATATAAATAATTATCATTTCAAGAAAAGTAAAATCATTAATAATCATAATAATTTTTATAAAAACAAAAGACATTTAATTAAAGATGGAGATAATTATATTTTAGAACATGATTATTTAGTGAATAAATATCAAAAAAATTTTAAAAATCGTTGACATTATTAAAAACTGCGTGCTATAATCAATTTGTCTTTTGAAAGAAAGCACAAAAAAATGGGGCATTAGCTCAGCTGGGAGAGCGTCACGTTTGCACCGTGAAGGTCAGCGGTTCGATCCCGCTATGCTCCACCATAATGAAATTAACGTTGAGAAATCAACGTTTTATTTTTTTTTAAACATTTAAAATAACATTAAATTTTAAAGACAAAGAGTATTACTAAAAAACTTAAAAGATTAAAACATTAATTGTACATAGAAAAGAGACTATTCATTTAGCCTCTTTATATTTTTTCAAACACAAGTGTAGCTTGAATTCTATCTCCACCAAGAAGACCACTACTACCAGATGAAGCTGTGCTTATAGTATGTAATCTATAACCTTTATCTGCTTGCTTATTAATAATATTTTCTAATTCAGTTAAATTTTTTGAACCAGTTCCAATCATTTTTTCTTTTAATATAACCTGTAATACAACATACTTCATATAAACTTATACCTCCTTATAATTATTATAATATAATAAAAAAATGTAAAAAAAATTATTTTTATTAATTAGAGCAAATTAAATATAATGTGATATGATATAATCTTATAAGAAGGATAGGAGATTATATGATTAATTTAATAGTTTTAGTCATACTAGCAATTTTACCAACAATAATTATTGCAACTTATGTATTTAAATTAGATAAACATAAAGAACCAACAAGTATTTTAATAACATTGTTTTCTTTAGGGATAATATCTGCCTTAGGAGTAATTGCTTTAAGTTGTGGTCTTGAAGGACTTTTTCCATTTTTTACAAAAGATATGTCTAACATGAATATAATAGAGTTAATTCTTAAGACGTTTATTGAAGTAGCTCTTATTGAAGAATTATGTAAATGGTTTGTAGTATATTTTGTTGGATATAATAACAAACAATTTGATGAAACATATGATGTGTTAATTTACTCAATATTTGTAGCCCTAGGCTTTGCCACATTCGAAAATTTATTTTATGTTCTTGAAAACAATACCATTCAGGTTGCAATTCAAAGAGCAATACTTTCAATTCCAGGACATACATCATATGCTATCTTTATGAGTTATTATTTATGTATAGCTAAAATAAATAGATTAAAAAATAATAAAAGAAAAGAAAAAATAAATATTATTAAAAGTATAGTTGTACCTACATTATTTCATGGAATATTTGATTTTTGTTTATTTACAGAAAAACAGATATTTATTATAGTTTTTTATTTATTTGTAATAATATTATTCATAATGGCTTTTCAAAAATTAAAAGACTTATATAAAACTAATGCTTCATTACTTAATATAAAAAGAGTATGTAGTAAGTGTAATACAACATTTTATGGAAATATATGTCCCAATTGTAATACACGACAAGACTAAGAATTGTCTTATTTTAGACATTATTATATAATATGGGTGGTGACTGGTTGAATGAAAGTTTTATTATATACTGAAGGTGAAAAATTATTATCTAAAAGTGGTTTAGGAAAAGCAATAAAGCATCAAATGAAGGCCTTAGATTCTGTAGGAGTAAAATATACTACTTCCTTAGATGATAATTATGATATAGTTCATATAAACTGGTATGGTCTCAGGTCATTTGTTCTAGCAAAAAAAGCAAAAAAACAAGGAAAAAAGATAGTTTATCATGCTCACAGTACAGAAGAAGATTTTAAAAATGGGTTTATTTTTTGTAATTTAATATCGCCATTATTTAAAAAATGGATAACTACTTGTTATTGTTTGGGAGATGTTATAATTACTCCAACACCATATGCTAAAAGATTATTAGAAGGATATGGAATAAAAAAGAAAATATATGCTGTATCAAATGGAATTGATTTAGAAAAATTTAAAAATGATCCAAAACTAGGAGAAAAATTTAGAAAAACTTATGGTTATTCTAAAGATGATAAAGTAATAGTGGGAATAGGTCTATATATAAAAAGAAAAGGTATAGTAGATTTTGTAGAATTAGCTAAAAGACTTCCAGAATATAAATTTATTTGGTTTGGTTCTAGTCCTCTTACACTAGCAACAAAAGAAGTAAAAAGAGCAGTTCATACTAAATTAGATAATTTAACATTTGCAGGATATGTAGATCAACAAATGATAGTTCAAGCATTAAATGGTTGTGATTTATATATTTTTCCAACATTTGAAGAAACAGAAGGAATTCCAATTATTGAAGCATGTGCTTGTAAAACAACATCAATAGTAAGAGATATTCCAATTTTTGATGAATGGCTAGTTGATAAAAAGAATACTTATAAAGCTAAAAATGTAGATGAATTTGAACAAATAATTAAAAAAATACTTACAGGAGAATATCCTAAATTAGAAGAACAAGCTTATAAAATAGCACAAGATAAAGACATAAAAAAAGTTGGTCAACAATTAAAAGAAATCTATCAAGAATTATTAAAATAAATAAAAATACTCAGTCCACATTAATACTGAGTATTTTTATTTATATCTATAAACTCTTTCTTTTTCATTAGAAACATTTAATAGTAATCCAACTAATAACATATAAGATAAAAGACTTGATCCACCATAAGATACAAAAGGTAAAGTAATACCAGTTATTGGTAAAAGACCAACAGTCATGCCAATATTTTGTATTTGTTGAAACAATAAAATACCTAAAATTCCAGCAACCATATATTGATTAGTATCAGTAGTTTTACGTTTAGCTAAAATTATAATATTATAATCAAAATATACTATTATTGAAATTAAAATGATAACTCCAATTAGTCCAAAACATGACGCATAAATAGCAAATATAAAATCTGTTGATGCTTCTGGAAAATATAGAGGAGTTTTATTAAAACCATATCCAAATAATCCTGCAGATCCAATAGCAGCTAAAGCATTCTCAAGTTGTAACCCAGAACCACTTTTCCATTCAAATATTCTTTCTAATCTATAATAAATAGAACTTCCAAATATATTTATAAAAACATTTTCATGATAAAAATAAATAAATAAAATTCCACTTAGTAATAATAAAGCTAAGGTTATTGCTCCTCCAAACCATCTTAATCTAATACCAGATGCAAACATCATTGTAATATATATAACTAAATACATTATTACACATCCAGTATCTGGCTCTAAAAAAGTTAAAATAGAAGGAATAAGTACTACAATAAATGTTTTTAAAATAAACTTAAATTCATCTAAATAAGATGGATTTTTAAAATCACTTCTAAAATTATGTATCATAGTAGCAAGCACTAATATTAATATAACTTTCATAAACTCACTAGGTTGAACAGAACCAATTCCTGGAAGAACAATCCAACATTTACTATTATTTATAGGTTGTCCAAATAATAAAAGTCCTAGAAGAATTAAATTACCAATATAATATAAAATCCATGAATGTTGAAATATAAAATCATTTTTAAGTCTTAATATAACTATAATAAGTAAAACACCAACTAAGTACCAAATTGCTTGTTTTAAAGTTAAATTACCCATACTTGGAGAAGTATATATAGCAGCACTATATATAGAAATAATACTAATTATAGAAAGTAATATAATAGGTATAACTATTCTAAGATTAATCTTTTCTTTCATTTTTAACCTCCATTAATTATTATAGCAAAATTCCTCAAGAATTATAGATAAAAACATAAAATATATAGAAGGAGAGATTTAATGAAAAAACTACCTAAAATTTATCAAAATGAAATTAATATAAATAGAAAGAATAATAAGGATATGTGTGTTGTTGAAGAAATAGAAAGTATTCGTAATAGTGGACAAAATGTTGAAGATGTCTTAAAAAAGGTATATGCTGGGTTAGGAAGTAAATATAATACAAAAGTAATTATAGAAACAAATAATAATGTATATGACACTTCTTTAATATTTAAAAGTAAAGATGAATTAATAACTAAAGAAAATGCTATAATTAAAGTTAAAGATATTAAAAAAATAACAATAAAAAAATAAGGATCTTCGAAAAGAAGATCTTATTTTTTATTTAGCATAAATCTATAAAAGTATCATCAAGGCATCTAACAGCACCACAACATCCTAAATCTATTGTTACAAAATCTCCTGTATTAGCAAGTTGATTAGTAGTAGGATCAGTATAAAGAAGTCTACATGTACAACAACAATCATCTAATGCTTCAACTCTAAAAATATCTGTTGTACCAGTAGTAGTTCCATCACTTAATGTATAACTAAAAGTCCATGGAGTTCCATTACAACAAGTATATAATTGAATTGGTCTAGTGTTGTAGCAGATACTAGTAGGAGTAGGACCTAAAAAAGGCTTATCACATCCAGCAAAGCAATCTAAATCATAGTCTTGTCTTTGAAGTAATATTATTTTTTTTAATATTTCAGAAATGCAACTATTACATTCATTTCTTTCTTCACTACACATAAGCAAATCTCCTTTCTATAATAAATTATTCAACAATGCTAAATTTGTGTTTATAAACACCTATATAATTTTATGTAAAATAATTAAATTAATTATCAATCTAGCATCATTATTTATAAAATACTTGAAATACTACACAAAAAAATATAAAATTATCTTATAAGGATAAGGGTTCGATTATAGGAAGACACATTATTCTTAATTACTATGGGAGGTGAAATAATGGCAATTCATGTAGATGAGGCCGCATTAAGCGATTTAAAAAATGCTTTAGAGACTGCAGGAGAAGATTATAAGAGAGATTTTGCTAAGTTAAAAAATCTAATATCTGAAATTACTAGTGGAGATATTAAAGGAGATCCAGCAACTGATTTATTAAATAAGTTTCAAGCAAAAGAAGAAACTTTTAATAACTTAGCTAAAACAATTGATGATGCAGAAGAGTATATGGGTATGCAAAAAGAATCATTCACACAAATGATAAGTGATTTATCTAGTGGAATGAAATAAAAATGTTAAGAAAGGTGTTGATTATTGAATGAATATTACTATTAATCCAGGAGCAGCTACAGAGGATGCTTTAAGAATAGATGAAATTGTTAATAATATTGAAGCAAATATGGAAGTATTAGATGCAGCAATAAAAAGAAATATTCCTGATGGAATAGAGACTACTTGGTCAGATGAAGTTAAAACAAATTGGGAAACTTATTATAGTAGCGATATTCCAGAAGTTATGCAAGAAATGAAACAAAGTGCTGCTAATTTAAGATTAGCTGTTGATCAAGCTGTTAAATACAGTGGACAGTAATAAATACATTGCTTTATGCAATGTATAGTAAGTAGAGAAATCATTCTCTATTTACTATGCATTAGTATAACAGAAAGTAAGGTGGATTTATGTATTTTGGAATAACAGATTCTAGTCAAATGATTGATGTTGATACAATAAATGCTTTATGTAATCAACTTGAAAATGTTGCCATAGATTTTTTACAAGCTGCGAACAAGGTAGTTGAAGCAAAATACTATATAAGTGGAGATTCTATGCGTGTTGATAATTTAACTATGGAAGAAAATTATGAAAAATTGAATAATTATTGTCAAAATTTGGAATCTCAAATAAATGGATATGCCGAACAAATAAGGGCAACAGCAAATGAAATCTATGGGATACAAAGTTTCGAATTACAAGAATATGCAAAAGCTCAACAAAATAAATGATTTGCTAGTTTAAGGAGAGGATATTATGCCAATAATAAAGTATAATAAAGAAATGGTAAATAGATCAGTAGAATTACTATCTGAGGCACAAGAGCAACTTAAAGATACTCAAGCTGAGTTAACAAAAGCTCTTGATGGTTTTGCAGGACTTGCATATTTTAATGATTATGTAGACAAAGCATATTTAGAAAATAAAAGCAGAATGGAAGAACTTCCTGATGAGTGTATGGATTATATATTTGATATAATGCAAATGGTAATAAAAAAGCAACAAGAAATAGAAGATTATGTTAAAGGAACTTCAGGACCTTTAGGATTCTTCAAAGGAGTAGGTGCAACTTATGGGATGTTACTTTCTAAATTTGGTGATGGATTATTATCTGCTGGAGGTAGTGTAATAGATGGAGCAGCTACTTTAATTGGTAAAGCGTGTGATGTTTTTCATTTCGATAGTGCTCGTGATTTTATGGGTGAATTTGTAAAAAAAGAATTTGTAGGTAATTTTTTTTCTAGTAAGTATTTAGGCACTAATTTATCTAAATATAGTGCATCAAGTGCCGATAGTGCATCAGCAAATTTTCTTAAAGGAGCGGGAACTGCTACTGGATATATTTTAATAGGTGCAGTAACAGGAGGGTCTGCTGCTGCAAATGGAGTAATAGCTGGTGCTGGAACTTTAGGT